>CANJUS010000110.1:0-5657 GCA_947477505.1 Comamonadaceae bacterium
AGCTTTATGAACGCACCACTCCTGAACGACACCTTCCTTAAAGCCTGCTTGCGTCAGGCCACCGACCACACCCCCGTTTGGCTCATGCGCCAAGCCGGTCGCTATTTGCCCGAGTACTGCGCCACCCGCGCCAAGGCGGGCAGTTTCATGGGCCTGGCCACCAATGTGAACTTCGCCACCGAAGTCACCTTGCAGCCCCTAGACCGCTATCCGCTGGACGCGGCGATTTTGTTCTCCGACATCCTGACCGTGCCCGACGCCATGGGCTTGGGCCTGTCGTTCGCGCAGGGCGAAGGCCCCAAGTTCGCGAAAGTGGTGCGCGACGAGGCGGCTGTGGCCGAACTCGCCGTGCCCGACATGCACAAGCTGCAATATGTGTTTGACGCGGTCACCTCCATCCGCAAAGCCTTGAATGGCCGTGTGCCCCTCATTGGTTTTTCGGGCAGCCCCTGGACGCTGGCTTGCTACATGGTGGAGGGCGGCGGCTCGGACGATTACCGTTTGGTGAAAAGCCTGATGTACGCCCGCCCCGACCTGATGCACCGCATCTTGGCCATCAACGCCGACGCGGTGGCGCTTTATTTGAATACCCAAATTGAAGCCGGCGCCCAAGCGGTGATGGTGTTTGACAGCTGGGGTGGCGTGCTGGCCGACGGCGCTTTCCAAGCATTCAGCTTGGCCTACACCCGCCGGGTGCTGGCGCAGCTCAAACGCAGCCATGACGGCGCGGTCATTCCCCGACTGGTGTTCACCAAGGGCGGCGGTTTGTGGCTGCCCGAGATGGCCGACCTGGACTGCGAGGTGCTGGGCCTGGACTGGACCGTCAATCTGGCCAAAGCGCGCGCCCAAGTGGGCGGCGCGGTGGGCGGCCCGGGCAAGGCGCTGCAAGGCAACATCGACCCGAACGTGCTGTTTGCCCCGCCCGAGGCCATCGCGGCTCAGGTGCGCCAGGTGCTCGACAGCTTTGGCCAACCCCACACCGACGCCGCCACCACCGGCCCGACGCACATTTTCAACCTTGGTCATGGCATCAGCCAGTTCACTCCGCCCGAGCATGTGAGCGCCCTGGTCGAGGCGGTTCACAGCCACTCTCGTTTTTTGAGAAAGATTTGACTTTTTCTTCTGTTTTACGAACAAAGTTTAGTCCAAGGGCTTGACTTATGCACAAAATTTGTGTTGCGGTGCATCAACCCATTCGCCAAGCTCGGTTTTTCTTTTCGCCTCTTGAAATCACTCTAAGTACTTGATTTATATAGGTGGCTGCAAATGCCTGAAAATAGGGCAATCTGTTCAAATCCTTGCCAGACAAGGGTTTGGCGGGTCCGAATGCAAGATATCAACAAAGTTATCCACAGAATCTTGGGGTTAAATCAAAGGGCTTTCAAATCAAGCACTTAAACCCTCTTTCAAGTCCAACCCTTGACGATTACCCAGAAAACCTCATTTCGATGCCCGTTACCCTGTCCGTTTTGGTCCAAACGCCGGCACACAGCGGCATCGGTGGACCGCTGACTTACCTGAGTGAGGAAGCACTCCCCTTGGGCACATTGGTTCGTGTGCCATTGGGCCAGCGCGAATTGCTTGGGATTGTTTGGGATGGCGCCCCTGAGGCGGCCAGCCAGGGAGACGCGGCGCTGCGTTTGCGCAGCATTACCGGTGTGCTCCAGCCCCTGCCCGTTCTCAACCCCGCTTGGCAAGCACTGATTCGGTTCACGGCGCGGTATTACCAGCGCAGCGAAGGCGAAGTCGCTTTGGCTGCCCTGCCACCTTCCTTGCGCGAAATCAGCCCTGAACAACTGACGCGCAAACTCAAACGCAAAAAACCCACCCCCAAGGGCCTTACCCAGTCTGGCGACTTGGGGGCAGTGGCATTGAGCACCATGGACACTGAGCCCACGCCCCCCAGCGGGCTGGCACTGACATCCGAGCAAGAAGAAGTTTTAAAGCAAATACAAGAACAAAAAGGACCGTTTTTATTGTTTGGCAGCACCGGCAGCGGCAAGACCGAGGTGTATTTGCAAGCGGTTCAACGCTTGTTGCAAGCTGAACCGATGGCGCAAGCCTTGGTCATGGTGCCCGAGATCAACCTCACACCCCAGCTGGAGCAGCGTTTTCGCCAGCGCTTTGAGCCCTGGCTGGGGGCGGGCTGTGTGGTGGCCATGCACAGTGGGATGACCCCCGCCCAACGACTCAACAGCTGGTTGTCTGCACACAGTGGCCATGCGCGCATGGTGCTGGGCACCCGCATGGCGGTGTTGGCCTCCTTGCCCCATTTGCGCCTCATCGTGGTCGATGAAGAGCACGACCCGAGCTACAAACAGCAAGAAGGCGCGCGCTACTCGGCCCGCGACTTGGCCATTTACCGTGGGCAGTTGGAAGGCGCAAAAGTGGTGCTGGGGTCGGCCACCCCGTCACTGGAGAGCTGGCACCACAGCCAACCAGCCAGCGAAGGCCAGCCCGCTGGGCGCTATGTGCGGCTGCACATGCCCTCGCGCATGGGGCAAAGCGCGCTGCCCTTGGTGCGGCGGGTGGACATGAATCGACAACCGCGGCGCACGGTGTTCTCAGGCGTGTTGCTTGACGCCATGCGCGAGCGCATCGGCTTGGGTCAACAAATATTGGTCTTGCTCAACCGGCGTGGCTATGCACCCGTATTGCATTGCCCGTCTTGTCACTGGAAAAGCCAATGCCCGCATTGCAGCGCCTTCCAGGTGTTTCACAAACTGGATCGCTCATTGCGCTGCCATCACTGCAGCTTTGCCCTTGCCGTCCCCCGCGCTTGCCCCGAATGTGGCGACACAGATGTGCGACCCATGGGACGCGGCACAGAACAATTGGAAGAGTTGTTGGCCGCTCACCTCGAAGGCGTGCGCCGACCCGACGGCGCTGCGCCACGCATTGCCCGCATCGATGCCGACTCCACCCGCGCCAAAGGCGCGCTGGAAGCCCAGTTGGCCCAGGTCCATGCCGGAGAGATCGACGTGTTGGTGGGCACACAAATGATTGCCAAAGGGCACGACTTTCGCCGAGTCAGCCTGGTGGCCGCACTGGACACCGATGGCGCCTTGTTTTCCAGTGACTTTCGCGCGCCCGAGCGCTTGTTCAGTTTGCTCATGCAAGCCGGCGGTCGCGCGGGGCGCGACGCCCAATGGTCGCAGCAAGATGGCCACGCTTGCGAAATGTGGATCCAAACCCACTACCCACAACACCCGCTGTTTGAAACCCTCAAGCGCCATGACTACCCCGCATTTGCCCAAGACCAGTTAAAAGAACGCGAACAAGCCGGCATGCCCCCATACAGCTTTCAAGCCCTGCTGCGTGCCGAAGCGCGCACACAAGAGGCAGCTCAAGCGTTTTTACAAGCGGTGGCAGAGGCTGCGCTCCAACTGCCCGGGGCCGAGCGGCTCACCTTGTATCCACCGGTCCCCTTGACCATTCAGAAGGTGGCCCAGGTCGAACGCGCCCAACTGCTCATTGAAGGGGTTTCGCGCACCGCGCTGCAACAATTTTTGACCGCTTGGCAACCTGTTTTGCGATCGGCCCGCACTCAGCACCGCGCCGTGCTGCGATGGGCCATTGACGTTGACCCCTTGGTGATTTAAAGCCTCAGGGCCGCAACAAAAAAACCGCCCCAGAGAACGTAAAGAATGCCAAGGCAGTGGTGATCAAAATAATTTGGGCAATGCGCCCGTTGTCGGCACCAAACCGCTCGGCCAACATGGACACGTTGCTGGCGCTGGGCAAGGCGGCCACCAGCACCACCACCATCAAGGCATAAGGATCCAAATTGACACCCGCTTGGATGACCGCAGCGCCCACCAGCATCACCAATAAAGGATGCACCACCAATTTGACCAACGCCACCGGAAGGTAGTCCATCGGTCGGGTCGCGCTATGTTGGCTCAAGCGTGCACGCACCTGCGAGCGCGCCAACACGGCACCGATGGTGAACAAGGCCACTGGAGACGCAGCGTCGGCCAACAGACTCAAGGTTTTATCTACCGGCTCGGCCAATTGCCACCCATTGGCAGAAAACAATGCGCCCAAACACACGGCCCAGGGCATGGGATTGGCCAGAACGCCTTTGCCGGCATTGAACGCCGCATGGCGAAACCCGTGTTCGCCCGCGCCATCCATGCGTGACAAAGCGATGCACAAGGACGATGTGAACAACAAATCGGCAATGATGGACACAATCGCCGGGCCAGCAGAACTCGG
Organism: Comamonadaceae bacterium; assembly: GCA_947477505.1. Lineage (GTDB taxonomy): Bacteria > Pseudomonadota > Gammaproteobacteria > Burkholderiales > Burkholderiaceae_C > Limnohabitans. The sequence continues at coordinate 4,219 of CANJUS010000110.1, forward strand.
CCCAAGCAAGGCCACCAACAAGGGCACGCCCAAAAATCCCGTGTTGGGAAAAGCCGCCACCAATGCCCCCAAAGCCGCATCGTTCCAGCGGATGCGATCGTTCAAGCTCCAAGCCACCACCACAGCGACCAAGATCAAGCCACAGACGGCATAGGTGATAAACAGCGGCGCATCCAGCAATTGGGCAATGGGCGTGGAGGCACCAAAGCGAAACAGCAAACACGGCAGTGCGAAAAACAGCACGAAGCTGTTGAGGCCTGGGATGGCCTCCACGCTCAGAAAATTTCGCTGGACCGCCAAAAAGCCAGCCAGCACGAGCGCGAAAAAGGGAAAGGTGACCCACAAAACAGTTGCCATGGGTGGCATTGTGCCCGGCTATGATCAAACGCTTTTGCCCCCTGCGTCACCTGCATGTCATCCGGTCTGAATCCAGCACAACTTGAAGCCGTCCACATTTTGCAAGGCCCTTGCTTGGTCTTGGCCGGTGCGGGCTCTGGCAAAACCCGCGTCATCACCCACAAATTGGCTTTGCTGATTCAGTCTGGCGTTGACCCCAGCGCCATCGCAGCCATCACCTTTACCAATAAAGCGGCTGCAGAAATGCGCGAGCGGGCCAAAAAACTGATTGGCAAAGCCGCACAAAAAGTCACTGTGTGCACCTTCCACGCCTTGGGTGTTCGCATCTTGCGCCAAGATGGCGCCGCTTTGGGGCTCAAACCGCAATTCAGCATTTTGGACAGCGATGATGTGACCAGTTTGCTCAAAGACGCCGGCGGAACCACCGACGCGGCCACCGCACGCCAATGGCAATGGGCCATCAGCCTGTGGAAGAACATGGGGCTCAATGCCGCCATGGCAGAGGCCCAAGCGCAAGATGATAACGAGCGCATCACCGCGCGCATCATGGCGCGCTATGAAGAGCGATTGACCGCTTACCAAAGCGTTGATTTTGATGATTTGATTGGCTTGCCTTTGAAGTTGTTGCAAAACCATCCCGAGGTGCGCGACAAATGGCAAGGTCAAATCAGCCACTGGTTGGTCGACGAATACCAAGACACCAATGCCACCCAGTACGAGCTGCTCAAACTGCTGGCAGGTGAACGCCAATGCCTGACCGCCGTCGGTGACGATGATCAGTCGATTTATGGCTGGCGTGGCGCTACCTTGGACAACCTCAAACGCCTGCCGACAGACTTCCCGCGCTTGCGGGTGGTGAAGTTAGAGCAAAACTACCGCTCTACCCGCGCCATTTTGCGCGCGGCCAACAATGTGATTCGGCCCAACCCCAAGTTGTTTCCCAAAACCTTGTTCAGCGAATTGGGCGAAGGTGAACCGGTGCGGGTGGTCGACGCTGACGGCGAAGAGCACGAAGCCGAGCGGGTGGTGGCGCGAATCCAGTCCCTGCGTGCGTCAGACGGCGCCACCAGCACCGCAATGCC
>CANJUS010000111.1:0-5612 GCA_947477505.1 Comamonadaceae bacterium
GGCAATGCCGGGATGGGGCCGGCGGCAAAGCCCACCACCAAATAGCGCCCGCGCCAGGCAATGGAGCGAAAGGCCGGTTCGGTGTATTCACCACCGACGGGGGCATAAATCACATCGGGCCCGCGGCCATCGGTCAGGGCTTTGATGCGCTCGCGCAAGTTTTCGCTGGCGTAATTGATGCAGGCGTCTGCCCCTTGGGCCAAGCACAGTTGGCATTTTTCGTCACTCGAGGCGGCGGCAATCACCCGCGCGCCCATGTTTTTGGCAATTTGAATGGCCGATGTGCCCACCCCGCCAGCGGCACCGAGCACCAACACGGTTTCACCTGCGCGCAGTTGCGCACGGTCGATCAAGGCGTGGTGCGAGGTGGCGTAAATCATGATGAACGCGGCCGCGTCCACCGCCGGGAAACCAGCAGGCAAGGCCACGCATTGGTCGGCCTTGGCCACGGTGTGGGTGGCAAAGCCGCCGGTGCCAGACAAGCAAGCCACGGCTTGACCGACCTTCAAGTGCGCAACCCCTTCGCCCACGCTTTGCACCACGCCAGCCCATTCGGAGCCGGGCACAAATGGCAAAGTGGGTTTGAATTGGTATTTGTTTTGAACGATCAGCAGGTCTGGGAAGTTCAAGCTGGCGGCTTGGATTTGCACCAGCACCTCACCAGGGCCCGGTGTGGGTGTGGGCAGCTCTTTCCAGGTCAGTTGGTCGACGCCAGTGGGGGTTTCACATAGCCAAGCGTGCACGGTTCACTCCTAAGTGGGAAGCCGCGATTATGGCCGTGAGTGGGGTCATACAATCTGCGCTTCTAGGATGGGTGTGCATGAAAATTTTGATCTGTAACGACGATGGTTACCAAGCGCCGGGCATTGAGGCCTTGTTTGAAGCGATGCGCACATTGGGCCAGGTGGAGGTGGTGGCCCCGGAGCACAACAACAGTGCCAAATCCAACGCCTTGACCTTGTATGCGCCGCTGTATGTGCGCGAAGCGCCCAATGGCTTTCGGTATGTCAACGGCACCCCCGCCGACTGTGTGCACATTGCGCTGACTGGCTTGTTGGGTTACCGGCCAGACCTGGTGGTCTCGGGCATCAACAATGGGGCCAATATGGGGGATGACACGATTTACTCGGGCACGGTGGGCGCGGCCATGGAGGCTTACCTGATGGGGGTGCCAGCGTTGGCGTTTTCTCAGCACGAAAAAGGCTGGGCCCACATCGAAGACGCTGCACGCAAAGCGCGTGATTTGGTCGATGGTTTGATCGCAGGCGGGCAAATGCAAGCCGATCCGTGGTTGCTCAATGTCAATATGCCCAATGTGCCCTATGCGCAATTGGATCGCGTGCAGGTGTGTCGTTTGGGCCGCCGCCATGCGGCCGAGCGGGTCATCACCCAACAAAGCCCGCGTGGCGAAACCATGTACTGGATTGGGGCCGCTGGCGCGGCCAAAGACGATGCCGATGGCACCGATTTCCACGCCATGAACCAAGGGGTGGTCACCATCACGCCCTTGCAAATTGATCTGACCGACCATGCCCAACTGGCCGCATGGCAAACCCACTGGGGCGCGGCTGAGCGCAAGGCATGAAGCAGCGCCCCTCGTTCCCGGCCCGCATGCCCGCTGGGGATGCGCCCAAGGGCAAGCCACCCCATCCGCATGGCCCCGCCGCCAGCGTGCCAGTGGCCCCACGTCAAACGCAGCGGCCCCGCGATCCGGTGGGGGCCAGTGTGCCCTCGGGACTGGGATTGGATTCGTCAGCGGTGCGTGCCAGCATGGTGCGCAAACTGGCGGCTTCGGGCTTGAGCGACGACCAGGTGTTGGCCGCCATGGGGCAGGTGCCACGCCACCAGTTTGTTGACTCGGCCTTGGTCACCCAAGCCTATGAGGACACCAGTTTGCCGATTGGTTTGGGGCAAACCATCTCCAAACCCAGTGTGGTCGCGCGCATGATCGAGTTGCTGCGCCAAGGCGCTTTGATGCAAGCCAACGGCCTGATGGGCCGGGTGCTCGAAATCGGTACCGGATGTGGATACCAGGCCGCAGTGCTCAGCTGTGTGGCGCGCGAGGTCTACAGCATCGAGCGTTTGCGCGGTTTGCACGACAAAGCGCGCGACAACCTGCGGCCCTTGCGCTTGCCCAATGTGCATTTGCTGTTTGGAGATGGCATGCTGGGCTATGCCAAGGGCGCGCCGTATGCTGCCATCATCGCCGCCGCCGGTGGGGAGGCTGTGCCGCAGGCATGGATCGATCAACTGGCCGTGGGGGGGCGGGTCATCGCACCGACCGTCACCGCCAACGGACAACAGGCTTTGGTGGTGATTGATAAAACCGCGCAAGGCTTGAAGCAGCAGCAACTGGAGGCCGTGCATTTTGTCCCCCTAAAATCGGGCATTGCTTGATGAGAGATTGGGTTCCATCCATGTTGCGTTTGGCTCCGTTGTGGGTAATTGGCACGTCGCTGGCCATCGGTGTGGTGGCTTGCTCCACCAACCAGCCGGGATACCCCCCGCCGGTGGAGGACCGTGGCAGCAGCGTGAAGCGACTGCCCCCGCCACCACCTCCCCCACCGGCCTCGGCCAGTCGGCCTGCCGCTCGCCCAGATCCCCAAACCCTGCCGGGCTATGAAAACATGGGCAAGCCCGGCTACTACACCGTCAAACCCGGTGACACCATGATCCGCATTGGTTTGGACACAGGTCAAAACTGGCGCGATGTGGCCCGCTGGAACAAAATTGACAACCCCAATTTGCTCGAGGTCGGTCAGGTGCTGCGCATTGCGCCGCCCGACACCACCCCCGCGCCAGAGGGGGTGGTGGTGCGCCCGGTGACCCCACCCAGCACCGTGCAGCAAATGGGTGCCGACAGCAAAGCAGCCACCGCCCCAGCGGTTGCACCGGTCAGCCCAGCGCCCAGCAGCGCACCGATCGACAGCGACGGTCTGTCTTTCATCTGGCCGCACAACGGCGCGATCAGCGCCGGTTTTGATGAGGCCAAGAACAAAGGGCTGGATGTGTCGGGCAAAGCTGGTGACCCGGTGTTGGCCGCTGCCGACGGCAAGGTGGTGTATGCCGGGTCTGGTCTGCGTGGATACGGCAATTTGGTCATCATCAAGCACAACAACACCTATTTAAGTGCCTATGCGCACAACCAGGCCTTGTTGGTGCGCGAGGACCAAGCGGTCAAGCGCGGCCAAACCATTGCCCAAATGGGCAACAGCGATGCCGATCAGGTCAAGCTGCATTTTGAGATTCGCCGCCAGGGCAAGCCGGTTGATCCCCTGAAATATTTACCCCCCCGCTGAGGCCTGCGTGAGCCCCAAGCCCTTGCCAGAACTCGATATCGAGTCGTTGGACCACGATGCCCAAGGCGTGGGCCACAGCAGCGAGGGCAAGGTGGTCTTTGTCGAGGGCGCGTTGCCCGGTGAGCGTGTCAGCGCCATCATCCATCGCAGTAAAAATCAGTGGGAGCAGGGCACGTTGCAGGCGGTGTTGCGCGCCTCTTCGCAGCGCGTGCAGCCGGCATGCCCCCATTTTGGGTTGCATCCCGGGGCTTGTGGGGGTTGCAAGATGCAGCATTTGCACCCCATGGCCCAACTCGCGGTCAAGCAAAGGGTGATGGAAGACAACCTGTGGCACTTGGGCAAGGTCAAGCCCGAACAGATTTTGCGCCCCATCCAAGGGCCCGATTGGGGCTACCGCATGCGGGCGCGCTTGTCGGTGCGCCTGGTGATGAAAAAAGGTGTGGTGTTGGTGGGCTTTCATGAGCGCAAAAGCCGCTATGTGGCCGACATGCAGGTTTGTCCCGTATTGCCCCCTGCCGTCAGTGCATTGTTGCTGCCGCTGCGCGAACTCATCGGCTCCATGCAAGCGCGCAGCACCTGCCCACAAATTGAACTGGCTGGCGGGGACCGTGTCATGGCCTTGGTGTTGCGCCATTTGAATCCGCTGAGCGACCCGGACTTGCAAGCCTTGCGCGACTTTGCAATGCGCCATGGGGTGGAGTGGTGGCTCCAGCCCAAGGGGCCCGACACCGCGCACCGGCTCGATGATGCGCCGTCTCAGTTGTCTTATGCGCTACCTGAGTTTGGCGTTGAGCTGCCCTTTAAACCCACTGATTTCACCCAAGTCAACCCGCGCATCAACCGCGTGTTGGTGCAACAGGCCTTGCAGCTTTTGGATGTGAAAGACTCTGAGCGGGTGATCGATTGGTTTTGTGGTTTGGGCAATTTCACCTTGCCCTTGGCCACCCAGGCAGCGCGCGTTTTGGGCGTGGAGGGCAGCGCCGCCTTGGTGGAGCGCGCCAGCCACAACTTGGGCTTGCAGCAGCGCCCATTGGCCCCCACCACCTTTGTGGCACGCAACCTGTTTGAGATGACGACGCCAGCTTTGATGCTAGACGGCCATGCCGATAAATGGCTGATGGACCCGCCCCGCGAAGGTGCCTTTGCCTTGACCAAGGCCATGGCTGACGCCTGCCAAGACCCCAGCGTTGCAGCAGGCTGGCAACCGCCCCGGCGCATTGTGTATGTCAGTTGCAACCCAGCCACCTTGGCCCGCGACGCGGGCTTGCTAGTCAATGTGGCCGGTTACCGCTGCACCGCTGCGGGCGTGGTGAATATGTTCCCGCACACCGCGCATGTGGAGAGCATGGCGGTGTTTGAGCGGGGGTAACAGCGCCCCATGAAAAAAGGCCCCGAAGGGCCTTTGGGCGGAGATGGCCTGGACGCGGCCCCCCGGTGGTGCGATCAGTCGCGCTCGCCACCCATGATGCCCAACAGGGCCAACAGGCTTTGAAACACGTTCATGATGTCCATGTACAAGGACAAGGTAGCGCTGATGTAGTTGGTCTCACCGCCATCGATGATCTGTTTGATGTCGTACAGCATGTAGGCGCTGAAGATGCCAATGGCCAGCATCGAGATGGCCATCATGCCAGCCGAAGAGCCCACAAACACATTGATGATGCTGCCCACCACCAGGACCATGGCGCCGACAAACAGCCATTTGCCCATGCTGCTCAAGTCGCGCTTAATGACGGTCGACAAGCTGGCCATCAGGAAAAACACGCCAGCGGTGCCACCAAAAGCGGTCATGATCAGTTCGGAGCCATTTTTAAAGCCCAGCACCATGGCGATCATGCGCGAGAGCATGATGCCCATGAAAAAGGTGAAGGCCAGCAACACCGGCACGCCTTTGGCCGAGTCTTTGGTCTTTTCGATGGCATACATGAAGCCAAAGGCCCCGACCAAAAACACCACCAACCCCATGCCACCTGACATGGCCCTGCTCAAGCCAGTGACCACCCCCAACCCAGCGCCCAACACCGTGGGCACCATGCTCAGCGCCAACAGCCAATAGGTGTTGCGCAGCACGCGATTTCGGTCTTCTGCCAGAGAACCTGAACCGCCGAAGCCGGATAAAGTTTGCAGGCGTTGTTCGTTCATGAGAACTCCCAGTGGTGTGTCATTGACGCGGTCGGACCCGCTAAGTCTATTGTAAGTTCCGTCGGTCTGCACTGCAGGTTGCGATGGCAATCGGCAGTGCAGGCTGAGGCACACTCAATGGTCTGATTGTTCCGGACCTATTCATGCAAACGAAATCCGTGTTGACCCTGA
>CANJUS010000112.1:0-5608 GCA_947477505.1 Comamonadaceae bacterium
AAAACCAAAACAATTTATCTCTGGCCGCGTTCAGGTCGCTGCCATGCACGGCACGCAAATGGGCATAAGCGCTCTCTAAGTCCATCAGGTCGTAGAACCTGTCCACCAGGACCCGCACGCTGGCTTCGCCGCCCATCAACTCAAATGCGGTAGGTCCCTCGTTGGGTGCGTCATCCACGTCTTGGTTCATATGCGTGCTCAATGGGCGGCTTGGCGCAAGGTCTGCACCACGGGTCGGCGCAGAATTTCACGCAGGCCCCACCATCCAGCGGCCAGCGCCAATGCAGCACCGGCCAGTGTGCCCACCAAGGGCACCCACAATGGCGGGGTCCAAGCAAACTCAAAAACAAAATGGGCCAGGCCCCAACCCACGGCCAAAGCCACCAGCGAGGCCAGGGCACCGGCCAATGCACCCACGCCCACCAACTCGGCCGCTTGCATGCGCGCCAGCAATCTGTTGGATGCGCCCAAGGCGCGCAGCACCGCGTAGTCACGGGCGCGCTCCTCGCGGGTGGCGGTGACCGCTGCAAACATCACCACCAAGCCAGCGGCCAAGGTGAACACAAACAAAAACTCCACGGCTTGCACCACTTGCGCCAACACCTTTTGCACTTGGTTCAGGCTCGCGCCCAGGTCAACGTTGGTGATGTTGGGAAAGCGCGCCAGCATGGCGTTGTCAAAGCCGCGCACCGCTGGGGCGCGAAATGCAGCGATATAGGTCATGGGCACATCGGGCATGTGGGCCAGCGGGTACATGACAAAAAAGTTGGCCCGCATGGAGGTCCAATCGACCCGGCGAATCGAAGTGACGCGCGCTTCGCTGGTCAAGCCCGCCATGTCAAAGCGCAACAGGTCGCCCATTTTCAAGCCCAAGGTTTTGGCCAAGCCTTCTTCCAAACTCAAGGCTTGGGCTTCATGGGGCACCCAAGCACCGGCAACGATGCTGTTGTGTGCGGGTGCGGCCACGCTGTGCGAAACATTGAATTCGCGGTCCACCAATCGCTTGGCGCGATCGTCGCTGTAGTTTTGTGCCGACACCGTTTGCCCGTTGACGGCCACCAAACGGGCGCGGATCATGGGGTACCAGTCGTAGCGCTGCACATGGGCTTGGCGCAAATGGTCTTGAAATGCTTGCGACTGATCGGGCTGCACATTCAATACAAACCGATTGGGCGCGTCCGCTGGCGTGGCGTTGCGCCAACTGGCCACCAAATCGGTGCGCAACAACACCAACAACACCAACGCCAGCAAGCCCACAGACAAGGCACTGACCTGCACCATGGCAAACACCGGTCGGGCTGAAATTTGGCGCGTGGCCAAGCTCAACCATTGAGGTGCACGGGTCTCGTTGACCGACCAGCGCAAAGCCCGCACAGCCAAACCCGACAAAGCGGCAAAAAAAGCCACCGCCAGCGCAAAACCGCCAACCACCCACAAGCCCAACTTCAAGTCACGGCTGACGGCCATGAGCAGCAACGAAAAACCCAATAATCCAGCGCCCATCACCGACAACGAAACGGCCTGTGGTTTGCCCACATCGCGGCGAATCACGCGCAGCGGCGGCACCTGTGCCAATTGCAGCACCGGGGGCAAACCAAAGGCCACCAGCAAGGTCAAGCCTGTGCCCAGGCCATAGACCAAGGGCCGCCAACCTGCAGCGGGCAAGTCCGATTCGATCAATCCGCTGAGCAAACCCACAAACACCTCGTGCAAGCCGTACCCCAATGCAGCGCCAAGCAAGCTTGCCACCAAGCCGAGCAAACCAAACTCGACGGCGTACACCACGGTCATTTCACGTTGGCTTTGCCCCAGCACGCGTTGGATGGCGCAGTCGTCCAAATGGCGCGCTGCAAAGCCCCGGGCCGCCAAGGCCACGGCCACCGCACTGAGCAAGGCCGCCAGCAAGGCCACGAGGTTGAGGAATTTTTCTGCGCGCTCCAAGGTTTGGCGCATCTCAGGTCGGCCCGCCTCCATCGTCTCGAGCCGCACCCCGCGCACCTCGACTTGGTCCACCTCGGACTGGGCCCATTGCAAATAAGTTTGTACGCGCGCCTCTGGCCCGGCCACGGCAAAGCGCCAGGCAATGCGGCTCGCCGGTTGCACCAAGCCCGTGGCACCGAGGTCGGCCATGTTGAGCAACAAGCGCGGGGCAAAGTTCATGAACCCTGCACCCCGATCGGGCTCCACCGTGAGCACTTGGGACAAGCGCACACGGTGTTTGCCCAGCCACAGGTGGTCGCCGGGTTGTAATTCGAGTGCCTCAAACAGGCCCGGTTCGGCCCAGGCCTGACCGGGGGCTGGAATGGCACGCACCACCACCGATGGGCCGTCGTACGCGGTTTGGTTGTTGGGTGCGGCCACCGTGCCGTTGGTGTTGATGGGCTGGGGCACCCCTGCCATGGCAAGCTCACCCGCGGTAGCGTTCAGCACCTGCAATGCGCCGCGCAGGGGATAGCCCGGCTCCACCGCCTTGAGGGCAATCAAGCGGCTGGCGCCACCGCGCTCGTCGCTGGCGCGCGCCATGGTGGGAAAGCTCAGTGTGGTGGCGCTGCGCAAACCCAAAGCCTTGGCTTGTTGCACAAAGCGCTCGGGGGTGGGTTGGTCGCTCACCACCACCACGTCGCCACCGAGCAATTGGCGCGCATCGCGCGCCATGCCCGCTTGCAAGCGGTCGGCCAAAAAGGCCACCGAGCTGAGCGCGGCCACGCCCAAGGCCACCGCCACCATGGGCAATCGCAACTCACCGGCGCGGGCATCGCGCCACAGGTTGCGCCAGGCCAATGTCCACCAATGCATCATGGCCCGACCTTTTTGACCGGGGTTTGCGCCAACTCGGGCTGCCACTGCAACACCTGTGGGGCGGTGTAACAAAGAAAGCGTTTGTGGGTCGCCCGCCCAACGGTGCACAGGCCCAACCGGTGGGCCATCTCATGGCCCATTTGGGTGATGCCACTGCGCGAGACCACCACCGGCACTCGCATTTGCGCAGCCTTGAGCACCATCTCACTGGTCAGCCGACCTGTTGTGTAAAACGCCCAGGGCGCATCGATGGGGGCCAAGCCAGGCTCAATGCCTTGCATCCACATCCAGCCGGCAATGGTGTCGATTGCGTTGTGGCGGCCCACATCTTCCACAAACAAACGCATGGCGCCGTCTTGGAACAAGGCGCAGGCATGCACCGATCCGGCCGATTTGTAGGTGCTTTCCTTGACGCGAATGGCTTCGACCATGGCATACAAACGCTGCTGGCTCAGCCGCGCTGGGGGCAGCTGCAAGCCGTCGATGTCGGTGAGCAAGTCGCCAAACATGCTGCCTTGTCCGCAACCGGTGGTGACCACGCGTTGCGCTGTTTTGGCGCTCAAGTCGGCAATGCCGTGGTGGGTTTTGACCGCGGCCACGCCCGCCCCGCCTTCGCCCGCATCCCAATCTACCGTGATCGACTCCACCGCTGCCAGCCCGTCGACCAGCCGCTGGTTGCGCAAATAACCCAGCACCAACCACTCGGGGTGGGCGCCCAAGGTCATCAAGGTGACCAACTCGCGCTTGTCCACGTACACCGTGAGCGCGCGTTCAGCGGGTATGGCCAGGTCTTCGGTTTGACCGTGCTCATTGATCGCTTGCACTGCGCAGGTCAGGGGGGCACGGGCTTGGGTGAGTCGGGGCAGCATGGGGGCATAGCCTAACCGAGTTGCGCCAAGCTGGCTTCACGCATGGGTTTGGTCGATGCCCAAGCGCCTCGGGCCTGCAGCGCTTGCCTTGGCTTGGGGTTGGCACCGCCCGTGCACTCCACCGACAATGCGCCCATGGACAAAATGCGCATTGACAAGTGGTTGTGGGCGGCCCGTTTTTATAAAACGCGCTCACTGGCCAGCGATGAGATCGACAAAGGCCGGATCGAGATCAATGGCCAAACCACCAAGCCCGCCCGCGAGGTCAAGCCCGGCGACACGGTTCAACTGCGCCAAGGGCCCCAGGTGCGAACAGTGGTGGTGCTGGGTTTGAGCGCACAACGCGGCCCCGCACCGGTGGCCCAACAGCTGTACCAAGAAACCGCTGAAAGCATAGAAAAGCGCAGCCAACAGGCCTTGCAACAGCGCTATGCCCGCGAACCCGCTTTGAGCCAAGAGCAAGGCCGCCCGACCAAGCGCGACCGGCGTGAACTCGAACAAGCCCGCCACGGCTGGGACGCGCGCTGGAGCGCAACCCTGGACAAATAAGGTCCCGCTACAAAATCGACACCAGCACGCTGCACGGGGCTTCTTCGATCAGCGAAGGCGATATGGAGCCGTGCCACCAGCGTTGGACCCAGCTGTTTTTATGCTGGTGCCCGACAACGATCAGATCAGCCCCTGTGCGGCGCGCGCATGCGCAAATCTCGTGCACCGGGTCACCGAGCAACAGTTCACCAGTGGCGGCAAAACCTTGATCGGCCAAAGCCTGCAAGCCCTGGGCCAGCACCTGCTCAAACCCTTTGCGGTGCGCCGCCTCTTGGTCGGAAGAAAAAACAATGCCCTCGGCCACCACTGTGTTGAGTGCCATGGGCATGACCGCCACCAAATGCAAGGCGGCCTGACCCCATTGGGCGAGTTCGCGCGACTCCAGCAACGCCTTTTGCCCGGCGGTCGATCCGTTGTAAGCGAGCAATAATTTTTTGTACATGGTCTAGGGCTTTCAAAACAAGGTTCAGGTTTCCCGGATTTCTTGCAAGGTCAGGGTGATGGGTGACTGACAGGACCCAAGCATGGGGCCAAACACCCGGGCGTGGGAATGGGGTTTTCACCTCCATGACAACCCTGTGGCGGCGCACACATCTTGCAGATGAAAATGCCCAGGCGGGTTGCGCTTGGAGACCTGTTGCCATACTTTTCAACATCGAGGTCCTTCATGCACGCCAAACCCTCTCGCCGCTCCTTTATCAAATCCGCGACCCTGGCTGCCAGCGCCATAGCAGCACCCAGCTGGGCGCAATCGGGCTACCCCAACCGGCCCATCAAACTCATCTGTCCCTGGCCTGCCGGTGGCTCAAGCGATCAGGTCATGCGCGCCCTGGCCGACGCCACAGGCCGGGTGCTCGGCGGCACCATGGTGGTGGAGAACAAGCCCGGCGCCAGTGGCATGCTCGGGCCCAATGAGCTCGTCTCGGCCAAGCCCGATGGCTATACCTTGTCGCAACTCACGATCGGTGTGATGCGGCTGCCGCACATGCAAAAAATGATCTTCAACCCGCTGGTCGATTTCACCTACATCGCCTGCTTGACGGGTTACACCTTTGGCATGGTGGTGCGCGCTGACAACCCGATCAAAAGCGTCAAAGACCTGGTCAACTTCGCCAAGACCAACCCGGGCAAATTCACTTACGGCTCCACCGGCACGGGCACCACCCCGCACCTGGCGGTGGAGGAGTTCGCGCTCAAAGCCGGCATTGAACTGCAACACGTGCCTTTCAAGGGCAGCAGCGATGGGCTGCAGGCTTTGCTGGGTGGGCACATTGGGGCCCACAGCGATGCCACCGGTTGGGCCCCGCACGTCGATGCCGGCACCATGCGGCTGCTGGCCACCTACGGCAGCAAGCGCACCAAACGCTGGTCACAAGTGCCCACGCTCAACG
>CANJUS010000113.1:0-5563 GCA_947477505.1 Comamonadaceae bacterium
AAAATCGTCGTGATCGCCGCCGTCAGCGTCGTCTTGCCATGGTCAACGTGGCCAATCGTGCCAACGTTCACGTGCGGTTTGGTCCGCTCAAACTTGCCTTTTGCCATTTTCAAATCTCCAAAGAACAGTGCCCGTGTACAGGTTTAACGTCTGCACGATGCTGCTGGTTCGCCCCGCACGGGTGACAGGGCGGCGCAACGTCGCAGACAGCTTGAAATCGCAGTCTCTGTGGCCTTACTTAGAGCGGGCCGACACAATGGCTTCTGCCACGTTGCGCGGTGCTTCTGAGTAATGCTTAAATTCCATGGTGTAGGTGGCACGACCTTGCGACATGGATCGCAGCGTGGTCGAGTAACCGAACATTTCGGACAAAGGCACCTCGGCTTTGATGGCCTTGCCGCCACCGACCATGTCTTCCATGCCTTGCACCATCCCGCGGCGTGAGGACAAGTCTCCCATCACGTTGCCCGCGTAGTCTTCAGGGGTTTCCACTTCCACGGCCATCATGGGTTCCAAGATGACGGGGCTGGCTTTTCGGCAGCCCTCTTTGAAACCAAAAATGGCAGCCATCTTGAACGCCTGCTCAGACGAGTCCACATCGTGGTAAGAGCCAAAGTGCAATGTGACTTTCACATCGACCACCGGATAACCAGCCAACACACCTGTGGTGAGGGCTTCGATCACGCCTTTTTCCACTGCGGGGATGTACTCGCGCGGCACCACACCGCCTTTGATCGCGTCGACAAATTCAAAACCTTTGCCGGCTTCGTTGGGTTCAATTTTGAACACCACGTGACCGTATTGACCTTTACCACCCGACTGACGAACAAATTTGCCTTCGCTGTCTTCGACGGTTTTGCGAATGGTTTCGCGGTAGGCCACCTGGGGCTTGCCCACGTTGGCTTCCACGCCGAACTCGCGCTTCATGCGGTCAACGATGATCTCCAAGTGCAGCTCGCCCATGCCGGCAATGATGGTTTGACCAGATTCTTCGTCGGTTTTCACACGGAAAGAAGGGTCTTCTGCAGCCAAACGCTGCAGGGCAATGCCCATTTTTTCTTGGTCAGCTTTGGTTTTGGGTTCCACAGCTTGTGCAATCACAGGCTCGGGGAACACCATGCGCTCGAGCATGATGATGTTGTCGGGGTCGCACAAGGTCTCACCTGTGGTCACGTCTTTCAAACCCACGCAAGCGGCAATGTCGCCAGCGCAAATTTCGTCGACTTCTTCGCGGTTGTTGGCATGCATTTGCACGATACGGCCAATGCGCTCTTTCTTTCCCTTGATGGGGTTGTAGACGGTGTCGCCCTTTTTCAGAACGCCAGAATAAACGCGCACAAAAGTGAGCTGCCCCACAAACGGGTCGGTCATCAGCTTGAATGCCAGGGACGAGAATTTTTCTTTGTCGTCGGCTTCGCGATGCACTTCTTTTTCGTCATCATCCGTGCCACCCACAGGCGGAATGTCAACCGGGGAGGGCATGAGCTCAATGACCGCGTCCAACATGCGCTGCACGCCTTTGTTTTTGAACGCCGTGCCACACAGCATGGGTTGAATTTCACTGGCAATGGTGCGGGTGCGCAAACCCAGGGTGATTTCTTCTTCGGACAAATCACCTTCTTCGAGGTATTTGTTCATCAGGTCTTCAGACGCCTCAGCGGCGGCCTCGACCATGTTCTCGCGCCATTTTTTGGCGTCGGCCAGCAATTCAGCAGGGATTTCTTCGAAGTTGAACTTCATGCCTTGTGAGGCTTCGTCCCAGATGATGGCTTTCATCTTGCGCAGGTCCACCACGCCACGGAAGTTTTCTTCGGCACCAATGGGGATCACGATGGGAATGGGGTTGGCTTTCAGGCGCAACTTCATTTGGTCGTAGACCTTGAAGAAGTTGGCACCCGTGCGGTCCATCTTGTTGACAAAGGCCAAGCGGGGCACTTTGTATTTGTTGGCCTGACGCCAAACGGTTTCAGACTGGGGTTGCACGCCGCCCACAGCGCAATAAACCATGCATGCGCCATCAAGCACGCGCATGGAGCGCTCCACCTCGATGGTGAAGTCCACGTGTCCAGGGGTGTCAATGATGTTGATGCGGTGCTCGGGGAAAGACATGTCCATGCCTTTCCAAAAACAAGTGGTGGCTGCTGATGTGATGGTGATGCCGCGCTCTTGCTCTTGCTCCATCCAGTCCATGGTGGCCGCACCATCGTGCACCTCACCAATTTTGTGGTTCACACCGGTGTAAAACAAAATGCGTTCCGTGGTGGTGGTTTTGCCTGCATCAATGTGGGCAGAAATACCAATGTTTCGATAACGCTCGATGGGTGTCTTGCGGGCCATGTTCAACCTCTGGGTGTTGGATAAATGAATCAAATCAGTGGCCAATAAACCTGATGCTCATGGGCCACAGCGGACCGGGCAAGTCCACATCGCCAGGCAAGGCCCCACAAAGGGCTTCGCGCTGGTGACAAGGTCCAAGCGCAGTCGCGCTTGGACGCCCCAAAATCAGAATCGGAAGTGCGAGAAGGCCTTATTGGCTTCAGCCATGCGGTGGACTTCGTCGCGCTTTTTCATGGCGCCGCCACGACCTTCTGAAGCCTCGATCAGCTCATTGGCCAGGCGCAAAGCCATGGATTTTTCGCCACGTTTGCGGGCCGCCTCTTTGAGCCAGCGCATGGACAAAGCCAAGCGGCGAATGGGGCGCACTTCAACGGGGACTTGGTAGTTGGCACCGCCCACACGGCGGGACTTGACCTCGACCATGGGCTTGACGTTGTTGATGGCCAAGCTGAAGAGTTCAATCGGGTCTTTGCCCGACTTGGTTTCAACTTGCTCCAATGCGCCGTAAATGATGCGCTCGGCGATGGCTTTTTTGCCACCCTCCATGATCACGTTCATGAACTTGGATAACTCGACATTGCCGTACTTGGGATCGGGCAGTATTTCACGTTTAGGGACTTCGCGACGACGTGGCATTTTTCTTCCTTGTTGCTTCAGTTGATCGCTTTATCAGCGATCGCGAAAGGTGAGAACACCCTTCACTTACTCGACCCACACAGGACATCTGTGCTTGGGGTCACTTCGCTCTGGGCATCTGCCTGACGCCTAGAGCACCTTGAACCTGTCATGGCCGGTTCGCGCCAGGGACTGATCCGAAGATCAGGTTTTCTTGGGGCGCTTGGCGCCGTATTTGGAACGCGACTGCTTGCGGTCTTTCACGCCTTGCAAGTCGAGCGAGCCACGCACAATGTGGTAGCGAACGCCAGGCAAGTCTTTGACACGACCGCCGCGCACCAGCACCACGGAGTGCTCTTGCAAGTTATGGCCTTCGCCGCCAATGTAGGAAATGACTTCAAATCCGTTGGTCAAACGCACTTTGGCCACTTTGCGCAGAGCAGAGTTAGGCTTTTTCGGTGTGGTGGTATAGACACGTGTGCAAACACCGCGCCGCTGGGGCGAGTTTTGCATCGCAGGGCTCTTGGATTTCGATTTCTCGACTTCCCGGCCGTGGCGCACGAGTTGATTGATGGTTGGCATGGAAAACGTCCCTCAACGTTTGAAATACAAAAAGGGCCCCTCTCAATGAAAGACCCGAAAAGCCCAACACTATAGCATTGTTGCGCCATTTACACAAACGCCCTGGCCCGTCCACCCGCTTTGACACCTTGAAAGCACGGCCAGTGGCCTGTGCTGACAGCGGCTTGGCCCACTGAAAAATACAGTGAGCGTGCGCCCACTATTTGATCCAGAGCCGAATAGCGTCCCAAGCGCGGCCCAAAATGCCCGAAGGCTCGACGCCATTCAAAGCCACCAAGGGGATTTCAGCAAACACTTTTTGGTCCACCAATACTTGCAAATGGCCGATTTGCTGCCCCCGCACGATGGGGGCCACCAATGGGTCGGGCCTGGCCACTTGGGTGGTCATGCGGGCCAACTGGCCCGCGGGCAGGGCCACCACCAATGGCCGGTTCACGCCCAGCTTGACCTCGGTCTCGCGCCCTTTCCAAACTGGCGGGGTGACCACGGCTTGCCCCGCATCGAACAACCGCACCGCATCAAATGCGGTGTATCCCCAGTTGAGCAGCTTTTGTGATTCGGCGGCCCGGGCGTTTTCGCTCGATGCGCCCAACACAATCGACAACAAGCGCCGCGGGCCCACCTGGGGCAAAGTTCTTTGGGCGGTGGCCACCAGGCAATAACCAGCGGCCTCGGTGTGTCCGGTTTTGAGGCCGTCCACCGATGGGTCGCGAAACAACAACAAGTTGCGGTTGTTCTCGTTGGCCGCTGGCGTGCCCGGGTAACGGTACTTTTTCTGGGCGTAATACCCCATGTAGTCTGGAAAATCCGACATCAGGCGACCGGCCAACAGCGCCAAGTCGTTGGCGGTGGTGGTGTGCCCTGGCTCGGTCAGCCCTTCAGGGTTTTTGAAGGTTGAGTCCTTCATGCCCAAGGCCTTGGCCTGTTCGTTCATCAGCACCACAAAGCGCTCGACGCTGCCGGCCACCCCTTCGGCCAAGGCCACGGTGGCGTCGTTGCCCGACTGAACAATCATGCCGCGCAGCAAATCTTCTACAGGCACGCTCATCTTGGGATCGATGAACATGCGCGAACCAGGCATCTTCCACGCCCTGGTGCTGACCGAGAAGGTCTGCTGCAAGCTGATTTTTTTGCTCTTGAGGGCATCAAACACCAGGTAAGCGCTCATCAGTTTGGTCAGCGAAGCCGGCTCCACCGGTTGATCGGCCCCCTTGGCCACCAGCACCTGATTGGCAGTCAAGTCCACCAACAGATAAGCGCGCGCTGCGACCTCGGGTGGCTCAGGTGCTTGCGCCCATGCCGCCCCCACCATGATGCACAGGCCCCAGGCGGCAAACCAATTTTTGACCATGTGATGCATCCCCCTCATCCAGAAACGTTTGACATCGTGGCGTCATCGGCCTCAAGGGCCATGGCTTGCACATGCCGGTGCACCCAGCGGCGCAATTGCGGCAACTGGCCGTGGAAAAAATGCCCTCCCGCTGGTACCACGGTCACCGGCAGGTTTTGCGGTTTGGCCCAGTCCAGCACGCTTTGCAAAGGCACTGTGTCGTCATCCAACCCATGCAAAACCATCAAGCGTGGCGCCCAATCGGCGGGAATATCGGCCACCTCAAAACGCGAAGCGGCCGTGCCCACAAACACCAGACTGCGAACTTCGCGCCCCATCGCGTGCAAGCGCGCCAGCGCCTGGCTGACCACAAACGAGCCAAAAGAAAAGCCAGCCAAGGCCAGGTCGCCTTGCGGGGCGGCTTGGGCTATCAAGGCCAACAGGTCCTCGCACTCGCCAAGCCCGGCGTCGTGCGCGCCTTCGCTTTCGCCCACCCCGCGAAAATTAAAGCGAAACACCGTCCATCCTGCTTGCACATGGGCGCGGGCCAAGGTCTGCACCACTTTGTTGTCCATGGTGCCGCCAAACAAGGGGTGCGGGTGGGCCACAAAAGCACAACCCTTTGGGCTGCCCACGGGGTCGTCGCGCAAAACCTGAATGCGGCCAGCCTGTCCCTGAAAGAACAGGCGCTGAGTTTGC
>CANJUS010000114.1:0-5518 GCA_947477505.1 Comamonadaceae bacterium
CCAATACAACTGTCTGCCGAGCGATTGGAGATGAAACTCACAGGCAAGTTGGCCGATGGCGAGCAGGCCATATTGGTCAAGTCCATCAAAACCATCGTCGACCAAGTTGATGCCATGAAGCGCTTGGTCAATGAATTTCGCGACTATGCCCGCCTGCCAGTGGCCGACCTCAAGCCGCTGGACTTCAATGCTTTGGTGCTGGAAGTCCTCAGTTTGTATGGGGAAGAAACAGCATCTGTTCCCGTGCGCACTGAATTGGACGCGCAATGCCCGCGGGTGATGGGTGACGCCTTGCAGTTGCGACAAGTCATACACAACCTGCTGCAAAACGCACAAGATGCCACGCCGGCTGAAAGAGCCCATTTGGGGGTGATTTTGCGCACCCAATGGGTTGCCACTTCAGGCCGCGTTCGATTGACGGTGATCGACCATGGAAGCGGCTTTCCGGAGCATATTTTGCAACGTGCCTTTGAGCCCTACATCACCACCAAAGTTCGCGGCACCGGCCTGGGGTTGGCGGTGGTCAAAAAAATTGCCGATGAACACGGCGCACGGATAGACTTGAAAAATCGAGAGATCGACGGTGTTGTGCAAGGTGCCCAAGTATCGTTATCATTCGAGGCAGAAACCTCGCATCAGCTCACTCTTTAGCAGGCAATATGGCAAATATTTTGGTGGTGGACGACGAACTAGGCATTCGCGAATTGCTCTTCGAGATCCTTAACGATGAGGGCCATCAAGTAGAGTTGGCAGAAAACGCGGCGCAAGCCCGCGCGGCACGACAGGGCAGCCGACCAGACTTGGTATTGCTCGATATTTGGATGCCCGATACCGATGGTGTGACTTTGCTCAAAGAGTGGGCAACGGCCGGTTTGCTCAACATGCCTGTGGTGATGATGAGTGGACACGCCACCATCGATACAGCGGTCGAGGCCACCCGCATCGGCGCACAAGCCTTTTTGGAAAAGCCCATCACCTTACAAAAACTGCTCAAGGCGGTAGAAAGTGGATTGGCCCGAAAGCCTGCGGCGGCACCGGTGGTGACAACGCGAGCTCACCTTGTATCACCCACATTGGCAGAGCCGGCCGCCTCGATCATGACCATGACGGGGCCGGTGCCAGTGGAGATGCCAGCCCATCACCAAAGTTTCGACCTCGATGTTCCCCTGCGTGAAGCCAGGGATGCCTTTGAAAAGGCTTATTTTGAGTTTCATTTGGCAAAGGAAAACGGGTCCATGACCCGGGTGGCAGAAAAAACGGGCCTGGAGCGCACCCACCTTTACCGCAAGCTCAAACAATTGGGGGTAGACCTCTCGCGTGGCAAGCGCCAAGGTGCTTGATCCTGCGCAGGGCCGATAGCGGCTTGTTGATCGAATTAACGGTGCAGTTGGCGAGCCACCAACCGTGCCAAGCCTGATCTGCGAGCGACCCAAACAAAGAACAGCCCACCGACGATGACACCAACCAAATCGCCCACTGCCATCGCAACAAAGTCATGCAAAGGCTTTGGGGTGTTGGCATAAAGCAATTGCCACAACAGAAAGTGCAAGCCGGGGTTGATCAAGGTGTAAATGCCCGCCAGCAAAAGCAGATCTTTCAACTGACTCAAGGCAACGGGCCGATGGAACAACCATTGAAACAAGCCATAAGCGGCTACTGCACTGCTGCATGAAGCCAAAACATTCAACCATGCCAAGCCATTGAGGGCTTGATCAGATAAAAAAATCAACTCGGCCCCGCCCAGTCCGGTGGCGAGGGTGCCCCAAAGTGGGCCCAAGATCAGCAGGTTGGCCAATCGAATGAATGAGGGCAGGTAGATCCAAGAGATGTTTTGTGTCACCTCCCAAACCCCAAACAACCAAATGTTGGCCATGTGCAGCGACGTGTACACCAGCGAACCCAGTAAAACGAGCGTGGCTTTTTGTGGCAATACAGTGAGAGGCCGCAAAGAAATCATGTCAGGATTATCTTGCCACGCCCGATGACGTCAACTTGTTGTGACAGGACTTGTTGTAGACGCAGTGGCAGGCTTTGTCGGCAACTGCACCGGGGGTTGGCAATGCAAAAAAATGGTGCCCAACCAAGTTGCCAGGCCATGTGAGTGAGGGCCGCTCTTTCGTTGGACGTGTCCCTGAAGCGGATTAAGTGTTCGGGGCGGTGCTACAATCCAAAGCCTTGGCCCGGTAGCTCAGTTGGTAGAGCAGAGGATTGAAAATCCTTGTGTCGGTGGTTCGATTCCGCCCCAGGCCACCAAATTAATTATTATTTAGAACACATCGGCGATCAATGCTGCCGCAGCTAGTGTTGTGCCAACGCGGTACGGTGGTAGCGTGAATTACGCTTGAATGGTGATTCTGCAATCTTGAAGACATCCAATTGATATTTGAAATTCCAATGCTCTTAGGAATTTCCCATATGATGTTGTATGGGGGTGTCACTGATGATGTTTGAATTTAACAACTCGCTTAAAACAGTGCTTCAAATATTGAATGCATTCAAATTTTCCCTGGTGAGGGGTCGTAAATCAATAAAGCCAGTTTTTCATGGTTAACCAGCCTGTATCGTTTTTTAAGCCATCAGAGAGCCCTCACTATATTGATCTAAAAGGATTGAAATGAAAGCAGTGATTCTTGCTGGAGGCCTTGGGACTCGCATCAGCGAAGAGACATCCTCAAAGCCAAAACCCATGGTTGAGATTGGCGGCAAGCCCATTCTTTGGCACATCATGAAAATTTACTCCCATTACGGCATAAATGATTTTGTGATTTGTTGTGGCTACAAGGGTTATGTTATTAAAGAATATTTTGCCAATTATTTTTTGCACATGTCCGATGTAACTTTTGATTTGGCCAATAATCAGATGAAGGTTCACGAGCGCTTCTCCGAGCCTTGGCGGGTAACCCTGATAGATACTGGAATTGATACGATGACGGGCGGGCGTTTGAAACGAGTCGAGCCTTACATCAAGGATGAAGAGGCGTTCTGCTTTACTTATGGCGATGGTTTGAGCGACGTAAACATTTCAGATCTGATCGCTTTCCATAAATCGAAAAATGCCAAAGCAACACTGACTGCCACCTTGCCACCAGGCAGATTTGGGGCGCTCGATCTGGATGGGGACAGGGTTTGCAGTTTCAAGGAAAAGCCAATGGGTGACGGCGCCTTGATAAATGGTGGATTTTTTGTCTTGTCACCATCGGTGATTGACCTCATTAAAGATGATGCCACCATTTGGGAGCGTGGCCCGCTTGAGGCGTTGGCTCAACAGGGGCAACTGAGGGCTTTTGAGCATTCGGGTTTTTGGCAACCCATGGACACACTGAGGGACAAAACATATCTTGAGGATTTATGGGATAGCGGAAATGCGCCTTGGAAGGTTTGGCGATGAACCCGTCGTTTTGGCATAAAAAACGCGTCTTTCTTACGGGGCACACCGGCTTTAAAGGGGGGTGGATGTCCTTGTGGCTCCAAAGCTTGGGTGCAGAAGTTACTGGTTATGCACTTGCGCCATCAACCCTGCCCAATTTGTTTGATGAGGCGAATATCGGTGAAGGAATGAAGTCCATCATTGGCGATGTTCGTGACTTGCCCGCTTTGCAAAAAGCCATGCAGCATGCGCGACCAGAAATTGTGATCCACATGGCAGCACAACCCCTTGTTCGCTACTCCTATTTGAATCCTGTTGAAACCTATGCGACCAATGTCATGGGCACGGTACATCTATTGGAGTCTTTGCGTCAGACTCCAGAAGCTAAGGCCGCAGTAGTTGTAACCACCGATAAATGTTATGAAAATCGGGAGTGGGAATGGGGATACCGTGAAAATGAACCCATGGGCGGCCATGATCCATACAGCAGCAGTAAAGGATGTGCAGAACTGATTTGCTCCGCATACCGCTCTTCATACTTTAGCGTGAATACATCCTCAAGTAACCAGTGTGCGATTGGAACAGCGCGTGCTGGCAACGTCATAGGGGGTGGCGACTGGTCACAGGATCGGCTGATACCAGACGTTCTCAGAAGCTTTGAACAAAAACAATCTGTTGAGATTCGAAATCCTTTTGCCATCAGGCCCTGGCAGCATGTGATGGAACCGCTTCGAGGTTACTTGACATTGGCTGAGCGTTTATATCAAGACGGTCAGTTATACGCAGAGGGTTGGAATTTTGGCCCCATCAATGAAGATTCGAAGCCCGTCGGCTGGCTTGTCGAACAAATGGTAGATATGTGGGGTACTGGTGCCGGTTGGACTGTCAGTGAAGCCATTCATCCCCATGAGGCCCACAGCCTGATGCTGGATATTTCAAAAGCGCGCAACCGCCTGAATTGGCGTCCTGTTCTCCATCTGAAAGAGGCGTTGCAATTGACTGTTGACTGGGTTAGGCAAAGGCAGTGTGGAGCAAACATTCAGGAGTTGACCTTGGGACAACTAAAGACATATCAGACATCGATTAACGGATAAAAAATGCAGACGGCACAAACACAAGCCATTAGGCAACAAATTTCAAAATTGGTAGACGAATTTGCGGCTATCGCATTGGCGCCGCAGGTTTTTTTACCTGGTGTTTCCATGGTGCCGCCTTCTGGTAAGTTGCTCGATTCGACAGAGCTCAAGATGATGGTTGAAGCATCGCTTGACGGGTGGCTCACAACGGGGCGCTTTAATGAAGAGTTTCAAAATAAATTAGCGGCATTTATTGGCGTAAAACATTTAATAACGGTTAACTCTGGATCGTCAGCCAATCTGGTGGCATTCAGCACCTTGACTTCACCAAAGCTAGGTGACCGTGCCATCCGTCAAGGCGACGAGGTAATTGGTGTTGCAGCTGGTTTTCCCACCACCGTAAACCCCATTCTCCAATATGGCGCAGTGCCTGTTTTTGTTGATGTGGATATCCACACGCACAACATTGATGCGAGCAAAATTGAGGAGGCAATCACATCCAAAACCAAAGCCATCATGTTGGCCCATAGCCTGGGCAATCCTTTCAACCTGGATGTGGTCACTGCATTATGTAAAAAATATGGGCTTTGGCTCATTGAGGATTGTTGTGACGCGCTGGGGAGCACTTACCGTGGAAAGATGGTTGGTACCTTTGGAGACATCGCGACGCTTAGCTTTTATCCTGCTCATCACATTACCATGGGTGAGGGTGGGGCTGTTTTCACCAACAGCGATGAGTTGAAAACAATTGCAGAGAGTTTCCGTGATTGGGGGCGGGACTGCTACTGTCCTCCGGGAAAAGACAATACATGCGGTAAGCGATTTTGTTGGAAGCTGGGTGGGCTTCCTGAAGGGTATGACCATAAATATACATACGGTCACCTCGGGTACAACCTTAAGATCACAGACATGCAGGCCGCGTGTGGCCTGGCACAACTCGAAAAAGCTCAGAATTTCATCAAGGTGCGCAAGGAAAACTTCGCCTTTCTGAAGGAGCGCCTTTCTGATTGTCAAGAATTTTTACATTTGCCACAAGCAACTGAGCATTCCGATCCATCGTGGTTTGGGTTTCCTA
>CANJUS010000115.1:0-5497 GCA_947477505.1 Comamonadaceae bacterium
CGCAGCTGATCAATCAGCACGATCTGGCGCTAGCCTATTCGCCTGGTGTTGCTGCGCCCTGTGAGGAAATCGTCAAAGACCCGAATAACGCCTTCAAGTACACCAGCCGCGGCAACCTAGTGGCTGTCATTACCAACGGTACGGCGGTACTCGGATTGGGCGATATCGGCCCCCTGGCGGCCAAGCCGGTGATGGAGGGCAAGGCGGTTTTGTTCAAAAAGTTTGCCGGCATCGATGTGTTCGACATCGAGATCAACGAGAAAAACTTAGATAAGTTGGTCGACACCATCACCGCCCTGGAGCCCACGTTCGGCGGCATCAACCTAGAAGACATCAAGGCGCCAGATTGTTTTTATGTCGAGCGCAAGTTGCGCGAGCGCATGAAGATCCCGGTCTTTCACGACGACCAACATGGCACCGCGATTGTGGTGGGCGCGGCCATCATGAATGGCTTGCGCGTGGTGGGCAAGGACTTGCAACACGTCAAGTTGGTCACCTCGGGCGCTGGCGCGGCAGCATTGGCGTGTTTGAATTTGTTGGTCAAGCTGGGTCTGCCCAAGAAAAACATTTTTGTCACCGACTTGGCCGGCGTGGTCTACATCGGTCGCACCGAGTTGATGGACGAAGACAAGATTGGCTTTTCTCAAGACACCAGCGCCCGCACGCTGGGAGACGTGATGCAAGGCGCCGACATCTTTTTGGGCTTGTCGGCCGGTGGTGTACTCAAGCCCGAGATGGTCAAGGGCATGGCGGCCAAGCCGCTGATCTTGGCGCTGGCCAACCCCACGCCCGAAATCTCGCCCGAAGAGGTGAAGGCCGTGCGCGACGATGCCATCATGGCCACTGGTCGCACCGACTATCACAACCAAGTCAACAACGTTTTGTGTTTCCCCTACATTTTTCGTGGCGCGCTGGACGCAGGTGCATCGACCATCACCGACGAGATGGAGATTGCCGCCGTTCACGCCATTGCCGAGTTGGCCCAGGCCGAACAAAGCGACGTGGTGGCCGCGGCCTATTCGGGCGAACAATTGGCGTTTGGGCCGGAATATTTGATCCCCAAGCCCTTTGACCCGCGCTTGATGATGAAGATCGCGCCCGCCGTGGCCCAAGCCGCGGCCGACAGCGGCGTGGCCTTGCGCCCGATTGCCGACATGGACGCTTACCGCGAGCGCTTGCAAAGTTTTGTCTACGCCTCCGGTACCACCATGCGCCCCATTTACGCGGCGGCCAAGCGCGCCAGCAAAAAACGCGTGGCTTACGCCGAGGGAGAAGACGAACGCGTGCTGCGGGCGGTGCAAATTGTGATTGACGAGGGCTTGGCCCAACCCACCTTGATCGGTCGCCCCGCAGTGATCGCGCAGCGCATTGAGCGTTTTGGCCTGCGCTTGCGTGAAGGCGTGGATTACCAAGTGGTCAATGTCGAGAACGACCCCCGCTACCGCGATTTTTGGCAAACCTACCACCGCATGACCGCGCGCAAGGGCGTCACGGCGGAGCTGGCCAAGATCGACATGCGGCGGCGTTTGTCATTGATCGGCACCATGCTGCTGCACAAAGGCGACGTGGACGGCATGATTTGCGGTACCTGGAGCCGCCCCGACACCCATTTGGTTTATGTCGATCAAGTCATTGGCAACCGCCCCGGCGTGAGCACCTATGCCTGCATGAACGGTTTGCTGCTGCCCGATCGGCAATTGTTTTTGGTCGATACCCACCTCAATTTGGACCCCACAGCAGAACAACTGGCCGAGATCACCATCATGGCGGCCGAAGAAATGCGCCGCTTTGGCATTGCCCCCAAGGCGGCCTTGTTGTCACATTCCAACTTTGGCAGCAGCTTGGAAGACAGCGCCGCCAAGATGCGCCGCACCCTGGCGCTGGTGCAACAGCGCGCCCCATGGCTGGAAATTGACGGTGAAATGCACGGCGATGTGGCTTTGGATGGCGCGCTGCGCGCCGAGCAAATGCCCCACAGCACACTCAGCGGTAACGCCAATTTGCTGGTTTTTCCCAATTTGGACGCCGCCAACATCTCATACAACTTGTTGAAAACCGCTGCCGGTGGAAATATCGCGATCGGGCCGGTGCTTTTGGGTGCCGCCAAGCCGGTGCACATCCTCACCGCCAGTGCCACCGTGCGCCGCATTGTCAACATGACGGCCCTGACCGTGGCCGATGCCAACGCCGTCAGGTCTTGATATTTCGGAAAGTTAGCGCCCGCAACCTTTTGATAAAACCCCATTGCAAGGGTGCTTGAGGGCCTGGGCTATTGCCTTGGCGGCGCTTTTCCGTCATAATTCGGCTCGAAAGTTCTTTCGGGTTATCCCGGGGCTTTGGTTGACCGGCGGAGGCTCAAAAGTTAGGGCTTGCAAACGTCAAATTTCCAATTTTCAATTGTTTTTTTGAGGACTTCAGCGAGGATGGATATGCCACTTCGTACCGTCAAAACCAACATCGTGCAGTCGATCCGCGCCCACCGGGTACAGGATTTGCACGCTGCTGCGCAGCAATTGGGGCATCATTTTTTATATGCCAACTTGGCTGTCGCACAAAGCAAGCAAGATGTGCTGGACATGATCGCCCAGCAATTCACCTTTCCGCCCCAAACCAGCAAAAATTTCGATGCTTTGTTTGACGGCATGACCGACCCTTTGCACAAATCTGGCCCCCAGCCTGGGTTTGTGGTGGTGCTCGAGCAAGTCCCCGCCCATGCCAAATTTGACAAAGAGGCGCGCGAACAACTGCTTGACATCTTCCGTGAAGCCTCAGATTACTGGGCCGAACGCAAAATCCCGTTCCGCTGTTTTTATTCCTTCTCGGTGGCCCGTGCGCCGGTGGTGGCCCTTGAAAGCGACGGCACGGTCAGCCTGGCGCCCAGCGGCATTGATCTGACCGATGGCGGTGAAAAAATGCCCACCGATAAACTGGTGGACATCTCCCCCTTGGCCTTGCGCATGAGCAGCCCCTTCAATGCGGGTTACTGGTTGACCGCGGCCTGATTGTCAGCGCTTGGCCAACCTCAACAAAGCCCGCTCTAGCGGGCTTTGTTATTTTTAGGCTTGTGGACACTGTGTTTTACTGGCGCTGCGCTTGGCAAACCTTTGCCAAGGCCACGAATTCCGCCACAGACACCTCTTGGGCGCGCCGCTGCACATCAAAGTCGGTGTCCACGCCCTTTTGCTGCAACCAAGCGCCCAAGCTGTGGCGCAGCAATTTGCGCCGCTGGCCAAAGGCGACCCGCACCAACTCCGACAACAAGGGCCAGGGCACATCGGGCACATCGGTCAAAGGCAACATGCGCACCACGGCACTGTCCACTTTGGGCGGGGGGTGAAAGGCATCGGGCGCCACATCCAACACCTTTTCCATTTGATAGCGCGCTTGAAGCATGACACTCAGTCGCCCATAGTCTGCGCTGTGGGGGGCGGCCACCATGCGCTCGACCACCTCTTTTTGCAGCATGAAGTGCTGGTCTTGCACCACCGCCACATGGTCAAGCAAATGAAACAAGATGGGCGTTGAGATGTTGTAGGGCAAGTTGCCCACCACCCTCAGTTTGGGGGCATGGAGGCTTTGCGCCAACTCGGTGAAGTTGACTTGCAGCACATCGGCCTCGGTCACGCTCAATTGGGTGTGTGCGCGCAACTCGCGGGCCAAGTCGCGGTCGATTTCGATCACCTGCAAATGCCCCAGGCGCTCCACCAGCGGTTGCGTCAATGCCGCCCAACCGGGGCCGATTTCGACCATGGCTTGACCAGCGCGGGGGTCGATGGCGCTGACGATGTCATCTATGACCACCCGGTCGGTCAGAAAGTGTTGACCAAAGCGCTTGCGCGGCGCATTCGGGTGCGCCATGCTCAAAGCGGGTCGTCGCGGTATTCGACGTAAGAGCGCCCGCGGGTTTCTTGGGCCCAGGCACGGTAGCTGTCCTCGAGTTTTTGTTCGCGCAAGATGTTGCGCGCCAAGTCGCGCTGTTCTTTCACGCTCAACTCAGCCTGGCGCCGCTCCATGACTTGGATGAGGTGTACGCCAAAGCGTGTGACCACCGGGGGGGAAGTTTGCCCAGGTGCCAGCTTGTTCATCGCCTCTTCAAACTCGGGCACAAACATGCCCGGGCCGGCCCAGCCCAAATCGCCCCCGGCAGAGGCACTGCCGTCTTGTGAATGCAAGCGTGCCATGGTGGCAAATTCGGCGCGACCGCTGTCAATTTGCGACTTGAACTCCAGCATGCGGGCACGTGCTGCATTGGGGCTGAGTTGATCGCCCGGGCGCAACAAGATGTGGCGCGCGCGGGTTTGTGGCACGGTCAAGGTGGTGGCCTGGGGCTGGCGCCGCTCGACGAGTTTGAGGATGTGAAAGCCCGCGCCTGAGGACACGGGGCCAGTCAGTTGACCCACTGCCAAGCTTTTGACTGCGTCCATGAACAAGCTGGGGTAGCGTTGCGCCGGGCGCAGACCCATCATGCCGCCCGTGGCTTTATCGGCCGCATCAGAGTTTTCACGCGCCACGCTGGCAAAGTCTGCGCCACCCTTGATTTGCTCGATAAGGGCGAGGGCGCGCGCGCGCACCGCTTGCTTTTGGGCTTCGCTGGCACCCTCAGGCACGGCCAGCAAAATATGGCCCAAGGCCAACACCGGCTCGGCCTCTTGGCTGGTTTTGATGCGCTCGGCCAGCAACTTATCGATTTCGGGCTCGGTGATGCGGATGCGCGCATTGACCTCGCGCTCGCGCAATCGCTGCAAGGTCAGTTGCTGGCGCAAATCGGCGCGAAATTGAACCAAGCTCATGCCTTGCTGCGCCAGCCGCTCGCGAAAGGCCTCCAAGCCCACACCGTTTTGGGTGGCCATGCCCAGCTCGGCTTGCTCCAGCACACTGTCTTCGATGCGGATGCCCAATTCTTGGGCCAAGCGCAACTGGGCCCGCTCATCGATCAAGCGCTCCAACACTTGGCGCACCAGCTGCTCGCGCCGAGGCACAAAACCCCCTTGCTGTTGCTGCATTTGTTGCGCCGTTTGCTCGACTTGCTGCTGCAGCTCTTGATTGGTGATGGGCTCAGAATCGACCACCGCCACAATGAAGTCTGAGGAACGCGCGCCCGAGGTCGTGGGGCTTGCAGAAGGGGTGAGCACCGGGCCGAGCAAGGGGCCTGCCGGGCGCAAGCCCTGCGCCCACGATCCCGTGTTGGCGCACAAAAGAGCGACGCACGCGGCACGCAACAGTACCCCCATGGGCTGGAACATCGATTCACTCATATTGGCCAAATCGGCTTGGAAAGCCCCCGTTGTCGCGCAAATTTTGATAGCGTGGCACGTAATCCTTGAACACGCCGGTGATATTGGAGCCCACTCGGGACATGCCTGAAAACTCCATTTGGAACATGACGCGCTGCACCGATCTTTCAGCGGTCAATTGATAGCGGTCCAGCGCGATGCGGGTCAACCAACATCCCGCGTCATACTCCAAACCCACCAACGCATCGACCAAGCGCGACTCC
>CANJUS010000116.1:0-5477 GCA_947477505.1 Comamonadaceae bacterium
GAGCCCGAAATCCCCGACCTGGCCGAGTTGCTCATCGCCATGGGCGCCAAGATCGAAGGCCATGGCACCCGCCGCATCCACATCCAAGGCGTGGACCAATTGCATGGTGCCACCCACAAGGTGGTGGCCGACCGGATTGAAGCCGGTACCTTTTTGTGCGCCGTGGCGGCCACCGGTGGCGACGTGGTGCTGCAGCATGCGCGCGGCGACCACCTGGAATCGGTGATCGACAAATTGCGCGACGCGGGTGTGGTCATCGAGGAAGTGCCCGCCGGCTTGCGGGTACGCGCCTCAGCGCCGGCCCATCAATACCTGAAGGCGCAACACTTTCGCACCACTGAATACCCGGGCTTTCCCACCGACATGCAAGCGCAATTCATGGCGCTCAATGCGGTGGCCCAAGGCACGAGCAAGGTGACCGAGACCATTTTTGAAAACCGTTTCATGCACGTCAACGAGTTGGTGCGTTTGGGCGCACACATTCAAATCGAGGGCAAGGTGGCCTTGGTCGAGGGGGTGGCCCAGTTGTCCGGTGCCACGGTGATGGCCACCGACTTGCGTGCCTCGGCCAGTTTGGTGATCGCGGGCTTGGTGGCCGAGGGTGAAACCGTGGTCGATCGCATTTACCATCTGGACCGCGGTTACGACCGCATGGAAGACAAACTGCGCACCTTGGGCGCAGACATTGAAAGAACCCAATGACCGTCACCCTTGCCTTGCCCAAAGGCCGCA
Organism: Comamonadaceae bacterium; assembly: GCA_947477505.1. GTDB lineage: Bacteria > Pseudomonadota > Gammaproteobacteria > Burkholderiales > Burkholderiaceae_C > Limnohabitans. The sequence continues at coordinate 733 of CANJUS010000116.1, forward strand.
TCTTTGAAGAAACCATGCCCTTTTTGAAGGCCGCTGGGGTACAGGTGCTGGAAGACCCAGAGACTTCGCGCAAACTGATATTGACCACCAACCAAGACCAGGTGCGAGTGGTGTTGGTGCGTGCCACCGATGTGCCCACTTACGTCTGTTACGGTGGGGCCGACATGGGCGTGGTGGGCTTGGATACCTTGATTGAGCATGGCGGCGAGGGCTTGTACCAGCCGTTGGATTTGCGCATCGCGCGCTGCCGCATGAGCGTGGCCGTGCGCCAGGGGTTTGACTATGCCCAGGCCGTGAAACAAGGTTCGCGGCTGCGGGTGGCCACCAAATACACCACCATTGCACGCCAGTTCTTTGCCCAAAAGGGAGTGCACGTGGACCTGATCAAGTTGTACGGCAGCATGGAGTTGGCCCCGCTCACGGGCTTGGCCGATGCGATCGTGGACTTGGTCTCCACCGGCAGCACCCTCAAGGCCAATCACTTGATCGAGGTTGAGCACATCATGGACATCAGCTCGCGTTTGGTGGTCAACCAGGCCTCGCTCAAACTCAAAATGACGAGCATGCGCCCCTTGATCGATGCATTTGCCCAGGCCGTTGCAGCGCGCCATGCCGTTTGACAGGCCTTGCACTGTCGCAGTCCCGCAGCCTTTGACCTTGTGACCATCTACGACCGACCATGAACGCCCGCCCACTGCGCCTGTCCACCGCCCAAGCCGATTTTGAAACCTTGTTTCAACAGCGCTTGCATTGGTCGGCCGACACCGATGACGCTATAGAGCAGCGCGTGGCCGACATCCTGGCCGATGTGAAAGCGCGTGGCGATGCCGCAGTGCTCGAATACACCGCGCGTTTTGACGGTTTGCAGGCCGACAGCATGGCTGCCTTGGAGTTGACGCAAGCCGAGTTGAAAGCCGCTTTTGACAGCTTGCCGCAGGCGCAAAAAACCGCCTTGCAAGATGCCGCTGCGCGGGTGCGCTCGTACCACGAGGCGCAGAAAAAAGCCTGCGGCGAAAGCTGGCAATACCGCGATGCCGACGGCTCGCTGCTGGGCCAAAAAGTCACGCCGCTGGACCGCGTCGGCATATACGTGCCAGGCGGCAAAGCCGCCTATCCGTCGAGCGTTTTGATGAACGCCATTCCCGCCCATGTGGCCGGTGTTGCCGACATCATCATGGTGGTGCCCACGCCCAAGGCAGAAAAGAACCCGCTGGTGCTGGCCGCTGCCCATGTGGCGGGCGTGTCACGCGCTTTCACCATCGGCGGTGCACAGGCCATCGCCGCCTTGGCCTACGGCACCGCCACCGTGCCAGCGGTGGACAAAATCACCGGCCCGGGCAACGCCTATGTGGCGGCGGCCAAGCGCCGCGTGTTTGGCACGGTGGGCATTGACATGATTGCCGGGCCTTCTGAAATTTTGGTGTTGGCCGATGGCAGCACCCCGCCCGATTGGGTGGCCATGGACCTCTTTTCACAGGCCGAACACGACGAATTGGCCCAAAGCATTTTGCTGTGCCCCGACGCCGCTTACATCGACGCGGTGCAAGCGGCCATCGACCGCCTGCTGCCCGAAATGCCGCGCCAAGACATCATCGCCGCCTCCCTCAATGGCCGTGGTGCGTTGATCCAGACCCGCAGCATGCAAGAGGCGTGTGCCATCAGCAACCGCATCGCGCCCGAGCACTTGGAGGTGTCGAGCAACGACCCTCACAAATGGGAGCCGCTGCTCAAACATGCCGGGGCCATTTTTTTGGGGGCCTTCACCAGCGAGAGCCTGGGCGACTACTGCGCCGGCCCCAACCACGTGCTGCCCACCTCGGGCACAGCGCGGTTTTCATCGCCGCTGGGCGTCTACGACTTTCAAAAGCGCAGCAGCCTGATCGAGGTGTCTGAGGCTGGCGCGCAGGTGCTGGGCCTGACCGCCTCGGTGCTCGCGCACGGCGAGGGCTTGCAAGCCCATGCGCGGGCAGCGGAAATGCGCTTGAAAAATCATTGAACCCAAAGGACCCCACCATGTCTGAATCCACCCCCGTTGTTGGTCACTTGCAAACCCACAAACAAGGCCATGTGGGCCATGTGGTGTTTCACAACCCCAGCAAGTTCAATGCCGTCAACTACCAAATGTGGTGTGACCTGCCCGTGGCCATGGCGCAGTTTGCCCAGGACCCAGAAGTGCGGTTGATTGTGTTGTCCGGTGGTGGCCAAAAAGCCTTTGTCTCAGGCGCCGACATCTCCCAGTTTGACACCCAGCGCACCGGTGGTGACGCGGCCAACACCTATAACCTGGCATCAGAGGCAGGCTATGCGGCCGTGCTGGAATGCCCCAAGCCCACCTTGGCCAAAATCCGTGGCGTGTGCATGGGCGGAGGCCTGGGTTTGGCCCTGAACTGCGATGTGCGCATTTGTTCTGACGATGTGCGATTTCGCATGCCCGCAGGCCGTTTGGGCCTGGGTTATGGCTTTGATGGCGTCAAGCGTTTCACCGAAGTGGTGGGCGTGGCCAACACCGCCGACTTGTTTTACAGCGCCCGCATTTTTGGTGCGGCCGACGCCTTGCACATGGGCTTGGTCAAGCAAGTCACCACGGCGGGCGAACTCGACGCTGTGGTTGACGCCTATGCGGCCAATGTGTGCGAAAACGCCCCACTGACCTTGGCCGCAGCCAAACGCGCCTTGATGGAGTTGCGCAAAGACCCCGCAGAGCGTGATTTGGCCCGGGTCAAGGCCATGGTCGAGGCCTGCTTCTTGAGCGAAGACTACAAGGAAGGCCGCAAGGCCTTTGCCGAGAAACGCCCCCCCCAATTCAAAGCCCATTGAACTGAATTCAAGTGCGCCCGCGCGTTTGTGCCTGTGCGGCCAAGCGCAGATTGCATGGGGGACAGCCTTTAGAATTCACAACTTCTCATGTCCTCACCCCCCCTTCGCTTCATTCGCCAAGACATCCAGTCGATGCATGCCTATGCCATCCAGGCATCGGATGGGATGGTCAAGCTCGATGCGATGGAAAACCCCTTTGCCTTGCCCGCGCCTTTGCAGGCCGCCTTGGGTCAGCGCCTGGGCGCTGTGGCCGTCAACCGTTACCCCGGACAGCGCATCGAAGACCTCAAGCAAGCCCTGGCCCAACACATTGACTTGCCCTCTGGTTATGCGTTGATGCTGGGCAACGGCTCGGACGAACTCATTTCTTTGCTGGCCATGGCCTGCGACATGCCCGGTGCCACCATCTTGGCCCCCGAGCCTGGCTTTGTGATGTACGCCATGAGCGCGCGCTTGCAAGGCCTTCAATTTGTGGGCGTGCCCTTGGCCGCCAACTTTGCGCTTGACGAAGCCGCCATGCAAGCGGCCATTGCCCAGCACCAACCCGCTTTGGTTTATTTGGCCTACCCCAACAACCCCACGGCCAATTTGTGGGACGCGCAGGTGATGCGCCGATTGATCGCCCAAGTGGGGGCTTATGGCGGCTTGGTGGTGGTCGATGAGGCGTACCAACCATTTTCCAGCGCCACCTGGTTGGATGAAATTCGGCGCGACCCGCAAGCCCATGGCCATGTGCTGTTGATGCGCACCTTGTCCAAGTTTGGTTTGGCCGGTGTGCGATTGGGCTACATGCTGGCACCACAGGCCTTGTTGCACGAGGTGGACAAATTGCGCCCGCCCTACAACATCAGCGTGCTCAATGCCGAATGCGCTTTGTTTGCCCTGGAGCATGCCGACACCTTTGCCGAGCAAGCGGCCACCATTCGTGCCGAACGCACCCGCCTCATTCAAGGCTTGCAAAGCATTGCAGGGGCCACCCCCTTTCCCAGTGACGCCAACATGGTGTTGGTGCGCTGGGCCGGTGGCGACACCCAGGCTCAAGCCATGTTTGAAGGCCTCAAAGACCGCAAGGTGCTGGTCAAGAACGTTTCTAAAATGCACCCCCTGCTGAGCGCTTGCCTGCGCCTGACCGTGGGCACCCCCAACGAGAACACCTTGTTGCTCGAGGCCTTGCGCGCTTTGGCCAGCGCTTGATTGTTTGACCACCCACGGACACCCCCACCATGAATGCACGCACCGCCGATGTCAGCCGCGCAACCCGCGAAACCCGCATCCGCGTGAAAGTCAATTTGGACGGCACGGGCCAGTCCAACTTGTCCACCGGCATTGGGTTCTTTGACCACATGCTGGACCAAGTTGCGCGCCATGGGTTGATCGACCTGGACATCCAAGCCGAGGGCGACTTGCACATCGACGGTCACCACACCGTAGAAGATGTGGGCATCACCTTGGGCCAAGCCGTGGCGCAGGCGGTGGGTGACAAAAAAGGCATCATGCGCTACGGCCACGCCTATGTACCGCTGGACGAAGCGCTCAGTCGGGTGGTGGTCGATTTTTCGGGTCGCCCTGGCATTGAGATGCATGTGCCGTTCAAAAGCGGCATGGTGGGCGCGTTTGATACCCAACTTGCCTTTGAGTTTTTTCAAGGCTTTGTGAACCACGCCTTTGTCAGCCTGCACATCGACAATCTGCGCGGAGAAAACGCCCACCATCAGGCCGAAACCGTGTTCAAAGCTTTTGGCCGCGCCTTGCGCGCCGCCTTGCAAATCGACCCCCGCGCGGCCGACCAAATTGCTTCGACCAAGGGGTCACTCTGACCTGATATCAAAATGCAGGCGTTTGTTTTTTCCACAGGGCAGTTCGCATGAAAACCGTGGCCGTGGTCGACTATGGCATGGGCAATTTGCGCTCGGTGGCTCAGGCGGTGA
>CANJUS010000117.1:0-5456 GCA_947477505.1 Comamonadaceae bacterium
GGTGCTGACTTTTTTTGCATATAAGCAAGTGAAAAAAGGTTGCCTCATGTGTTGGGTTGATGTTTACGTCAACGTCATCTAAAGTCACCGCTTTAATTGGTTGGTCTTCTATGTCGGTTCTCACCTCTCATTTATCTCCCCGTGCCGCTGATTTCCAGGCCAATGCCCAGGCCATGCAAGCCATGGTGGACGACCTGCGAGTGCAGCTGCAAGCCAGCGCCCAAGGCGGCGGCGAAGCGGCCCGTGCCAAGCAGCTCGCCCGTGGCAAGCTGCCGCCCCGCGAGCGCGTGGCCTTGCTGCTCGACCCTGGCACCCCCTTTCTGGAATTCAGCCCCTTGGCGGCGCACGGCATGTACAAAGGCGACGCGCCTTGTGCAGGTGTCATTGCGGGCATCGGCCGTGTGAGTGGCGTGGACTGCGTCATCGTTTGCAATGACGCCACGGTCAAGGGCGGCACCTACTACCCCATGACGGTGAAAAAGCATTTGCGCGCCCAAGAAATTGCCCAGCAAAACCACTTGCCCTGTATTTACTTGGTGGACTCTGGCGGGGCCAATTTGCCCAACCAAGACGATGTGTTTCCCGACAAAGAGCACTTTGGCCGCATCTTCTACAACCAAGCCAATATGAGTGCCCAGGGCATTGCACAAATTGCGGTGGTCATGGGCAGTTGCACCGCAGGTGGCGCTTACGTGCCCGCCATGAGCGACGAAACCATCATCGTGAAAAACCAAGGCACCATCTTCTTGGGTGGCCCGCCCTTGGTGAAGGCGGCCATTGGCGAAATCGTGTCTGCCGAAGACCTGGGCGGCGGCGATGTGCACACCCGTTTGTCGGGCGTGGCCGACCATTTGGCTGACAACGACGCCCATGCCATCGCCTTGGCGCGGGAAGCTGTGTCCCGCTTGAACCACCGCAAGCAGGTTCAGTTGGCGGTGCAAGCCGCTAGGCCGCCTTTGTATGACGTGCAGGAGTTGCACGGCGTCATCCCCACCGACACCAAAAAGCCCTATGACGTGCGTGAAATCATCGCCCGCATCGTTGACGGCAGCGAGTTGCACGAGTTCAAGCCGCGTTTTGGCAGCACCTTGGTCTGCGGCTTTGCCCATGTGGAGGGCATGCCCGTGGGCATCGTGGCCAACAACGGCGTGCTGTTTTCCGAGTCGGCGCAAAAAGGGGCGCACTTCATCGAGTTGTGTTGCCAACGCAAAATTCCGCTGGTGTTTTTGCAAAACATCACTGGCTTCATGGTGGGGCGCAAGTATGAAAACGAGGGCATTGCCCGCCATGGTGCCAAGATGGTGACCGCCGTGGCCACGGCCCAGGTGCCCAAGTTCACCTTCATCATTGGTGGCAGTTATGGCGCGGGCAACTACGGCATGTGTGGCCGTGCCTTCAACCCGCGTTTCTTATGGATGTGGCCCAACGCCCGCATTTGCGTCATGGGCGGCGAGCAAGCCGCCAGTGTCTTGGCCACGGTGCGCCGAGATGGCATTGAAGCCAAAGGCGGCACCTGGAGTGCCGAGGAAGAAGCGGCTTTCAAGCAGCCCATGCTCGACCAATTCGCCCACCAATCCCACCCCTATTACGCCAGCGCCCGTTTGTGGGACGACGGCGTGATCGATCCAGCCGACACCCGACGGGTGTTGGGCTTGGGCTTGTCCGCGGCGCTGAATGCGCCGATTGGCGAAACCCGTTTTGGCGTGTTCCGCATGTAATGTGTATGATTACATCTTTTAATACACATTGAAGGGGGAGGGCCATGCGAACCAATATCGACATCAATGACGACTTGATGGTTGCTGCCATGGCCGCGGGCGGCCATACGACCAAGCGAGAAGCGGTGGAAGAGGGCTTGCGGTTGGTCAGTCGCCGGAAGGTCTATGAGGGCTTGCTGGCCTTGCGTGGCCAACTGCAATGGGACGACTCGGACGAGGGATGGGCTCGGGCAGAGGACCAGCAGCATGCCCCCGTGCAAGAGCCCAAGGCCCTCTATCAGGCAGCCGCTAAGACAGTGAAAGCCACCAAACTCAGCGCGGGCGGCACTGAAAAGCTGGTGCCCCGCCAGCGCAGAAAATCAAAATGATCTTGGTGGACACCAGCGTCTGGATTGACTTTTTTCGTGGCCAGCGCGGCGCTGCTTGTGTGGCGCTGGCCCAGTGCCTGGGCGACGCCAGCGTCGAGGTGGGCATGGCCGACTTGGTCCTGTTCGAGGTGATGCGCGGTTTTCGAGACAGCCGCGCCATGCGCGAGGCGCAGTCGCTCATGGGTGCATTGCCACAGGTCGAGATCGGCGGTGCAGACCATGCACTGCAAGCCGCCGCTCGTTACCGGCATTTGCGTGCCAAAGGCCGCACCGTGAGCAGCCCCATCGATGTGCTGCTGGCCAGCTTTTGCATGAGCCACGGCCATGTGCTGCTGCACCGCGACGCAGATTTCGAATCGCTACAGGTATTGGGAGGTTTGGACACATGGCCACATTGACCGCCCACCCGCCGCTGACCCTGAGTTCTCCTGCCCTGGCAGGTGCTTGGTCATTGCTAAATTCTTCCCAGTTAACCTCAAAGCCACCCAAGCCCCAGCCATGAACCACATTTACCACCTGCCTGAACACCAAACACTGCGCGACCAAATTGCCCGCTTTATTGAGCGCGAGGTTGAACCCTTTGGCTTGCAATGGGAAAAGGACGGCGCTGTGCCGCGCGAGGTGTTGCGCAAAATGGGCCAGGCCGGTTTGTTTGGCCTGATGTACGAAGGCCAGTACGGCGGAGCTGAGGCCGATGCGCTGACCAACCTGGTGTATGCCGAGGCCTTGTCGCAGTCTACCTTTGGCGGCTTTATCGTCACCGCGCTGGTGCACAGCGACATGGCCAGCCCCCATTTGCACCATGCGGGTAACCTGGAGCAAAAGGCCAAGTACCTGCCCGGTGTGATTGCCGGTGAGACCATTTGCGCGGTGGGCATCACCGAACCGGGCGCGGGCTCGGACGTGGCGGGCATCCGCACCAGCGCCAAACCCGATGGCGACGGCTGGGTGCTCAATGGCAGCAAAATTTTCATCACCAACGGGGTGCACGCCAACTTGTATTTCATAGCCGCCAAAACCGGACCTGGCCCGCGCCAGATGACGATGTTCATCGTCGAAAAAGGCACACCCGGTTTCAGCGTGGGCCGCTCGTTGGACAAAACCGGATGGCTGTGCTCGGACACGGCCGAGTTGGTGCTCGACAACGTGCGCTTGGGGCCGCAGGCCATGCTGGGCGAGCAAGACAAAGGCTTTTATGCGGTGATGAAAAACTTTCAAACCGAGCGCATCGCCTTGGCCGCCATGGCGGTGGGCCACTGCCAGCGCGCCATTGCGCTGACGCTGGACTATGTGCGTCAGCGCAAAGCCTTTGGCAAGCCTTTGTGGGAGATGCAAAACATCCGTCAGCGCGTGGCCATGCTCGACGCCAAAACCCGCGCCGCGCGCCAGTTCATGTACCACTGCGCCTGGTCGGTCACCCAAGGCCACGACATCGTGCAAGAGGTGTCCATGCTCAAGGCCTTGACGGGCGACTTGGTCAACGAGGTGGTGGGCGGGTGCCAGCAGTTTTGGGGCGGCATGGGCTATATGCGCGAAGCCCCGATCGAGCGCTTGTGGCGCGACGCGCGTGTGCTGGCCATCGGTGGCGGTGCCACCGAGGTCATGTTGGAAGAAGTGGCCAAGCGGTATTGAACCGAGACGCACTTGCTTTTTTAAATACGCTGAGATCAATCCTGTATGAATCACACCTGCATTGAAGTTCGCCACCCCAGCCCTGAGCGCACCGAGGTGTGGCTCAACCGCCCAGAGGTGCGCAACGCCTTCAACGACGCCATGATTGCCGAGCTGACCCAGGCCTTTGCCGCCATTGCCCGCGACCGGCGGGTGCGCGTGGTGCTGCTGGCCGCGCAGGGCAAAGCGTTTTGTGCCGGGGCCGACCTCAACTGGATGCGCGCCATGGCCGATTACAGCTGGGACCAAAACCGTGCCGACGCCCAGGGCCTGGCCGATATGCTGTGGACGCTGGACCAGTGCCCGGTGCCCATCGTGGGTCGTTTGCAAGGCGACTGCTATGCCGGTGGCATGGGCTTGGCCGCGGTGTGCGACGTGCGCCTGGCCAGCCAGTCCATGCAGTTTTGTTTGTCTGAAGCTCGCTTGGGCCTGATGCCCGCCACCATCAGCCCGTATGTGGTGCGGGCCATGGGCGCGTCGGCGGCGCGGCGCTACTTTGTCACGTCAGAGCGCTTTAGCGCCACCCAAGCCCAAGCCATGGGCTTGGTGCATGAGGTGTGCGCGCCAGAAGCGCTGGACGCCAGCACCGAGGCCATGCTGGACACCCTCATCGCCAACGGCCCCGACGCTGTGCGTGCTTGCAAGCGGCTGGTGCGCGATGTCGAGGGTCGCCCCATCGACGAGGCGCTGCGCGGTGAAACCGCCCGCCGCATTGCCGATATCCGCGCCAGTGACGAGGGCAAAGAAGGTTTGCAATCGTTTTTAAACAAGCGCGCGCCCAACTGGCTGGTGCCATGAGGTGCCAGCCCACCCGCAGCAAAAGTTAAACCCATGTTTCAAAAAATCCTGATCGCCAATCGTGGCGAAATCGCCTGTCGGGTGGCTGCCACGGCGCGCCGCTTGGGTGTGGCCACGGTGGCTGTGTATTCCGACGCCGACGCCCAAGCCGCCCATGTGCAAGCCTGCGATCAAGCCAAGCACATTGGTGGCGCTGCGGTGCAAGACAGTTACTTGCAGTGGCAGCGCATCATCGACGCGGCCCGCGAAACCGGGGCCCAGGCCATCCACCCAGGGTATGGTTTTTTGAGCGAAAACGCCGACTTTGCCCAGGCCTGTGCCGATGCCGGTTTGGTCTTCATTGGTCCGCCGCCATCGGCCATCCGAGCCATGGGCTTGAAGGCCGCCTCCAAACAACTGATGGGGCAAGCCGGTGTGCCCTTGGTGCCGGGCTACCACGGGGCGGATCAAGACCTGGCTTTGCTGTCGCGCGAGGCCGAGAAAATGGGTTACCCGGTGCTCATCAAGGCCAGCGCGGGCGGTGGCGGCAAGGGCATGCGGGTGGTGCACAGTGCCGCTGCGTTTGCCGCTGCGTTGGCCTCGTGTCAGCGCGAAGCACAAAACAGTTTTGGTGACGCGGCGGTGCTGATCGAAAAATACGTTCAGCGCCCGCGCCACATCGAAATCCAGGTGTTTGCCGACACGCAGGGCCACTGCATCCATTTGTTCGAGCGCGACTGCTCGGTGCAGCGGCGCCACCAAAAGGTGCTGGAGGAAGCACCCGCGCCGGGCATGACCGAGGCCATGCGCCAGCGCATGGGCCAAGCCGCGGTGGCCGCTGCCCAAGCTGTGGGTTATGTGGGGGCGGGGACGGTGGAGTTCATCGTCGAGCAAAGCGATCGCGGCATGGACTTCTTTTTCA
>CANJUS010000118.1:0-5453 GCA_947477505.1 Comamonadaceae bacterium
AGTTCGCCACCCAAAACCCCAAGGGCCATCCGGTGGTGATGGGCATGGAGAAGTATGCAGAGTTGGTCAGCGCCAAATCGGGTGGCAAAATCAAAATTAACCTCTTCCCAGGCGGGGTGCTCGGCAGCGACCAAGCCAATGTTTCCGCCGTGCAAGGAGGCACCTTGGAGATGGTGGTGCTCAACAGCGGCATCTTGGCCAGCGTGGCCAAAGAAATGACCGTTTTGGATTTCCCGTTTTTGTTTGCCAATGCCAAAGAAGCCGACACCATTGTGGACGGCCCCGTCGGCCGCAAACTGCACGCCAAACTGGAAGAAAAAGGCATTGTGGGCTTGGCTTTTTGGGAACTGGGCTTTCGCCAAATGACCAACAGCCGCCGCGCCTTGAGCCGGGTCGACGAGATCGCTGGCTTGAAGCTGCGCGTCATTCCCAACCCCATCAATGTGGATTGGGTTTCGGCCTTGGGGGCCAACCCCACACCCCTGCCCTTTCCTGAGCTGTATGCAGCCTTGGAGCAAAAAGCCATTGACGGACAAGAAAATCCTTTGACCGTGATCAACGCCAACAAGTTCTGGGAAGTACAAAAGCACCTGGCCATCACCAACCACCAATACAACCCACAGTCGGTGATCTTCAGCAAAAAGGTCTGGGACAGCCTCAATGCCGCCGAGAAAAAACTGCTGGATGATGCCGCCGATGAAGCCGCCAAATACCAACGCGAGCAGTCGCGTGCTTTGATGAGCACGGCATTGGAGAACATCAAAAAGAACGGCATGAGCGTCACCGAGTTCTCACCTGCTGAAGTGGCAAAGTTCCGCGAAAAAATGAAACCCGTCATCGCCAAGCACGCCACCACAGTAGGCGAGGCCACGGTCAACGAATTGATGGCCGAACTGGCCAAGCTGCGCAAATAAGGACCCATCTGGGGTGGCGCGCAAGGCGACACCCCAGCCTTAAAACATGAAACCTTTGCGCATTGCAGTGGTCGGCGCGGGCTACATCGGCTTGGCCCACATGCAGGTGATCGCCCAAAACCCGCAAGCCACCTTGGCTTGCGTGGTCGACCCGTCTCTCTCGGTCTTGCCCCATGCGCAGGCCGCGGGGGTCTCCTTGTACCCCAGCTTGGCGCACATGCTGGCCCATGACCGACCCGACGCTGTCATCTTGGCCACACCCAATAACTTGCACCTGGCGCATGCCATGGCCTGCGTGAACGCTGGTCTGCCCTTTTTGCTGGAAAAGCCCATCACCCCCACCCTGGAAGAGGCGGAGCAATTGGTCACCGCCATCGACCGACATCGTGCACGCGCACTGATTGGCCACCACCGAGCCCACAGCCCCATCATGGCCCAGGCCTGTGCCACCGTGGCATCGGGCCAACTCGGGCGCTTGGTCAGCGTGATGGGCAGCGCGACTTTTTTCAAACCCGACGAATACTTTGACAGCGCGCCTTGGCGGCGTCAAGCCGGTGGCGGGCCGATTTTGATCAACCTTATTCATGAGGTGCACAACCTTCGCATGCTGTGCGGTGACATCAGCGCTGTGCACGCTTTTGCATCCAATGCGGTGCGTGGTTTTGCGGTGGAAGACACGGTGGCCATCAACCTGCGCTTTGCCAATGGGGTGCTGGGCAATTTTTTGCTCAGTGATACCGCTGCAAGTGCACGCAGCTGGGAGCAAACCAGCCAAGAAAATATGGCCTACCCCAGCTATGAAGACGAAGATTGCTATGTCATCTCTGGGACCCATGGCACGCTGTCGGTGCCCACCATGCGACTCAAGACTTACCCCAGCGCGAAAGAGCGCTCTTGGTGGAAACCGTTCCAACTCGGGCACGTTAATTTGGTGCGAGCCGACCCGCTGGCCCAGCAATTGAATCACTTTATTCAGGTCGCGCAAGGTTTGGCTTCACCTTTGGTGAGCGCCCGCGACGGGCTGTCCAACCTGCGCATCACCCAAGCCATCACCGAATCAGCCCAAACTGGGTTGGTGGTGAACCTCCCCCATTCACCAACCGGAGCACTGGTTTGATCAACGGCGACACCGAACTCATCGCGCACATTGGCTACCCCACCCACACCTTCAAGTCGCCGATGATTTACAACCCCTACTTTGAGCGCTCTGGCATCAATGCGGTGGTCGTGCCCATGGGTTGCCAATCTGCCCATTACCCGGCATTTTTGCAATCTGTATTTCGACTCAGCAACGTCCGGGGCGCTTTGATCACCATGCCGCACAAGGTCACGACCGTGGGTTTGATCGATGTCTCCTCCCCCAGCGTTCAAATGGCAGGCGCATGCAATGCGGTGCGCAAAATGCCCGATGGGCGACTGCAAGGCGATTTGTTCGACGGCGAAGGCTTTGTGCGCGGCCTGCGCCGCAAAGGCTTTGAGCCGCGAGGCCAGCGCCTGCTGGTGGTGGGCACGGGCGGCGTGGGTTCGGCCATTGCAGCCAGTTTGATCGCCACCGCCCCTGCGGCTTTGCAACTGCATGACATCAATCCGGCGTCTGCACAAGGCTTGGCACAAAGGCTGCGCCGCCACCACCCCGATATAGAGGTGTTGGTGGGCCCCAACGATCCCGCAGACATGGACCTGGTGGTCAATGCCACCCCCTTGGGCATGAACGATGGCGACCCCATGCCCATGAACATGGACCGGCTCAGCGCCCACACCTTTGTCGGTGAGGTGGTGCTCAAACAGCACATGACCGCATTTTTAAAGGCCGCCCAAGCGCGCGGCTGCGCATACCAAGTGGGCTCAGACATGTTGTTTGAGCAAATTCCCGCTTACCTTGAATTTTTTGGGCTGCCCAGCACCACCCCCGAGCAACTGCGCCGCTTTGCCCAATTGGGCGAACCCAACCCTGAGAGAGCCCCGGCATGAACCCCACCACCCCCAAACGCGAAGAAATCCAGGTCAGTGACAACCCCATTGGCATGGATGGCATCGAGTTCATCGAATACGCCACCTCCAAGCCACAGGCACTGGGACAAGTACTGGAGATGATGGGCTTTCGCCCCATTGCCCGCCACCGATCGCGCGAAGTGATGCTGTACAGACAAGGTGAAATCAACATCATCGTCAACGCCCACCACAGCATGAACAGCCAAAGTGCAGCCCCCGACGAACAACCGGCGATCGCCGCCATGGCTTTGCGGGTTCGTGATGCGGCCCTGGCCTATCAACGCGCGCTGGACCTGGGCGCCTGGGCCGTGCCCACTCGGGTCGAGGTGATGGAGCTCAACATCCCGGCCATCCATGGGGTGGGTCAAAGCCGCATTTACTTTGTCGACCGCCACCGCGTGTTCTCTATCTACGACGTGGACTTTGTGCCCATCCCCGGCGTGGACCAACAACCAAAGGCGCAGCATGGTCTGCACCTGTTTGGCTTGGTGCAATACATTGGCAATGAACGCACCGCAGACTGGACTGAGTTTTACCAAGCCTTGCTGGGCTTTGAAACCTTGCCCGACGCGCAGCGTTTTGGCATCTTGCCCAAAGGGCGTATCTTGCGCAGCCCATGCAAGGGTTTTCATTTGCAACTGATTGAACCCGAGCCCAGCGTGCTTGACGTCGAAGACAACGAACACTTTCAGCGCCTGGGGCTGGGCACCAGCGACGTGACCGCTGCGGTGGCCAAATTGAGCGCCACGGGGGTGGAGTTTGTCGAACACGCCCACAACCCGACACATCGTGCCGGGGCCTTGACACGCAATTGGATGGGCTCGGTCAGCTTTGAGCTGGTTGGGCACACTCAGCCATGAACCGCCCCCACGCCACCATTGCCGACTTTGGCATGGACACCATTTCGCTGTCTGGCTCGCTCGAAATCAAACTCAACGCCATGGCGCAAGCAGGTTTTGAACAGGTCATGCTGTCGGCCAAAGACCTGACACAACACCCCACCGGGGTTGAAGCAGCAATCCAAGTGGTCAAAGACAGCGGGTTGCGCGTCACCGGATTTCAGGTCCTGCGCGACTTTGAGGGCCTGAGCGGCCATTTGCACGCCTACAAAGTCGACATCGCCAAAGCCATGCTGGAGATGTGCGCCGCTGTCGACTCACCCGTGATGCTGGTTTGCTCTTCCACCTCAACACATGCCAGCCAAGACCCCGACCAACTGGCCGCTGACCTGCGCAAACTCGCCATGCTGGCCCTGACCAAGGGCATCAAGATAGCCTATGAGGGCCTGTCGTGGGGCCGCACCGTGCAAACCTTTGACGCCGCTTGGGACTTGGTGGCCCGCGCCGACATGCCCAACCTCGGGCTTGGCTTGGACTCGTTTCACATGTTCGCCACCCAATCGACCTTGGACGATCTGGAGTTGATCGATCCGGACAAAATTTTTCTGGTTCAACTGGCCGACTTCATGTGGCAAGAAATCCGTTCTGTGGAAGAGCGCATCAGCACGGCCAGGCATTTTCGGGTTTTCCCCGCTGAAGGCGTACACAGCGCCGCCTTGGCCGAATTGGTCAAGCGCGTGTACCAAATGGGCTACCGTGGCGATTACAGCTTTGAGGTGTTCAACGACGACTACCAGCAACTGCCCCAATCGCTGGTGGCCCAGCGCGCCCACACCAGCGCCTTGTGGCTGAGCGAAGAGGTGTTGCGCCGCTCAGTGCCCCTGCCCAACGCCATGCGATTGCAGGCCGCCCAAGGCCAGCGCCCTGCTCGCCTGCCACGGCCTTGAAACCCGACCCATGCAAAAGCCACTATCCTCTGGGTTTTGCAAACTATTTTGGAGCCTGCCATGTTGACCTTGTGTGGATTTGCCGCGAGCAACTACTACAACAAAGTAAAAATCGCCTTGCTGGAAAAAGGCGTTGAGTTCACCGAGCAGGTCGCGTGGGTGGGCGAGATCGACCGCCAAGCCAGTCCGTTGGGCAAGGTCCCATACCTGATCACCGAACAAGGCAATCTGTGCGAATCGGGCGTGATGCTGGAATACATCGAACAACGCTACCCGCAACATCCCCTGCTGCCGGCCGACCCCTTTGCGGCGGCCAAGGTGCGCGAACTCGTGACTTTTTTAGAGTTGCACCTCGAGTTGGTGGCACGCAACCTGTACCCCGAAGCCTTGTTTGGCGGCAAAGTCAGCGACGAAGTGAAAGTAAAAACCAAGGCCCAGTTGGACAAAAGTTTGCGTGCCTTCACCCAATTGGTGCGTTTTGATCCCTTTGTGGCTGGGTCTGCGTTTGGCCTGGCCGACTGTGCGGCCATGGTGCACTTCCCTCTGATCAGCGCCGCCACCAAGGTGATTTACGGCCAAGACCTGTTTGCCGACCTGCCTGTGCGCGACTACCTCAAACGCATGGGCGAGCGCCCGTACATGGCCAAGGTGCAAGCCGAGCGCAAAGCCAATGCCGAGATGATGATGGCGCGCATCAAAGCCAAATCAGCGGCGAGTTGAACGGCCTCCTTTTGAACCCCACTAGAAAGAACCCCATGAAG
>CANJUS010000119.1:0-5443 GCA_947477505.1 Comamonadaceae bacterium
AAGCGGAAGTCGACATACAAAGTACCGATGTCTTCCAAGTTGATCAAGTCCGCGCCGTCTTTGACGTAGTCACCAATGTTGACGTTGCGAATGCCCACAGTTCCTGAGAACGGGGCCACGATGCGCATGCGGTCCAGCCGCGCGCATGACAAAGCCAATTGGGCTTGCGCCACTTGCAAGCTGGCACCACTTTCATCGAGCACCCGCTGGGCGACGAAGTTTTGCGCCACCAGGTCTTGGTTGCGCTTGTGGTTGGCGCTGGCAATCGACACCTGGGCCAGAGACTGCTGGACCTCAGCCCGCTGCAAGGTGTCATCGAGTTGCACCAGCAATTGACCGGCGCGAACCCGGTTGCCATCGGTGAAACCCAGGGTCAACACCCGACCGGCCACCTCTGGGCGCAGCATCACGTTTTGGCGCGAACGCAAGGTGCCCACGGTTTGGGCATCGTCGCGGATGCTGATCTTCACCACCTTTGCCACCTCAACGCCCATGGCGCGGGGTCCACCGGGGGCCCCGCCCGCCCCGCCTGCAGCTGGTGCAGCAGGCACATTGGGCTTGAGGGTGACGATTTCAGGGCCAGACTTGTTGGGTTGCTGGTACCACCAAGCAGCGCCAGACGCTGCGGCTATGCCAATGATCGCGACCACGGGGTAAATGATTTTTGTTGCCATGTCTCAGAATGTTGGAAAAGACAGATTTCAGAATTCAGCCGCCGATTGTGAGGGATAGCCAGGCCCCCCACCACAACCCCGGGCAATATAGGGGACTTTTTGTGTGTCACATAGATGACATCACGGCATCCACGCCGCAATTGGCCAATTGATCGGCCCGCTCATTGCCAGGGTCGCCCGAGTGGCCTTTGACCCAGCGCCAATCGATGCGGTGGCCCGACTGGCTGACCACATCGTCAAGCACTTGCCATAAATCGACATTTTTCACCGGCTGCTTGGACGCCGTGCGCCAGCCGCGGGCCTTCCAGCCGGCCACCCATTCGGTGATGCCCTTGCGCACATACTCGCTGTCCAAATGCAACACCACCGAACAAGGTTGATTGAGGGCCCGCAAGGCCTCGATGACCGCCATCAACTCCATGCGGTTGTTGGTGGTGAGGCTTTCGCCGCCAAAAATCTCCTTTTCGCGACCGGCGCTGATCAGCAATGCCCCCCAGCCGCCTGGACCCGGGTTGCCTTTGCATGCCCCATCGGTGTAAATCTCAACCGATTTCATCGATCACCTCTGTGCCTTGACGCTGGGCGGCCACGGGCCGGGTTTTGGCGGCACTGGCATGGCGCACCGCCGCACTGGCTGGCCGGCGCCACGAGGCCCCGAGCAAGCGCATGCCATGCACCCGCTTGATGGCCACCAAAAAATAGGCGGCGCCCAAAATCGGCCACCAACGGTCCCCCGCGTTGTCCATCCAAGCCCAGCGCTGCAACCACATTTGTTTGTCCACGGCAGGCCGGTAAATGCCAAAACTGCCGCGCTCGACCTGAAAACTCAGCAGCTTGAGCCAGTCGCGCAAACGCCAATACGCCATCCAATCGGTCACACCAGGCACAAACTGCTCTTTGGCACCCAAACGTTTGAACCAACGCGATCTTTGCTGGCGCAGACCCCACAAGCTCATCGGGTTGAGGCCAGAAATCACCAAACGGCCTTCGGGGACCAGCACCCGCTCGACCTCGCGCAAAGTGGCATGGGGGTCAAGGCTGGTTTCCAGACCATGGGGCATCACCACCAAGTCCAAGGATTGGTCGGCAAATGGCAGCGCCACCGATTCAGCCACCAACACCGATCGCTTGGCGCTGAGGTCAATTGCGGGTGTGGGGTTGGCCAACCACAGGTCCAAGTCGGTGCTGTTGCGGCAAGCCATCCAGCGGTGTGGCATGCGGTTGTGCCGCAGGGTATCGATTTGGGGCAAGCCCACTTGCAAAGCGTGGTACCCGAACAGATCAGTGACGGCGCGATCAAACTGAGATTGCTGCCAATCCAACAAATATTGTCCCGGTGGGCTTTGCCACCAAGCGTTCAATCCAAGGGTTTCTATAATTTGAAGCTCCATGCAACTGACACCACTGCCCGCCTTCAACGACAACTACCTGTGGCTGTGGCATTCCAACACCCACGCTGTGGTGGTGGATCCAGGTGACGGCGAGGTGGTGCTGCAGGCATTGGACCGCTTGCAACTTCGCCTCGAAGCCATTTTAGTCACCCACCACCACGCCGACCACACAGGTGGCGTGGACATGCTGCGAGCGGCCACCCAGGCGGTGGTCTACGGCCCTGCCGGCGAAGCCATCCCCAACCCCTATGTGCCGCTGAGCGGTGGCGACGCCTTTGACTGGCAAGGGCAGCGCATCGAAGTGATCGACGTGCCCGGCCACACCGCTGGCCACATTGCCTACTTTGCCCCTGCCACCGGTGATCCTCCCCTGCTTTTTTGTGGCGACACCTTGTTCTCTGGCGGCTGTGGGCGCTTGTTTGAAGGAACGGCCGCGCAAATGCTGAACTCTTTAGACAAGCTGGCGGCCTTGCCCGGCCACACACGTGTTTGCTGCGCGCACGAGTACACCTTGTCCAATCTGCGTTTTGCGCTGGCCGTGGAGCCCCAAAACCAGGCGTTGGTGGCGTACCATGCCCAATGCCAGCAATTGCGCGCACAAGGCCAACCGACACTGCCCTCGACCTTGGCCCAAGAACTGGCCATCAACCCTTTTATGCGCAGCCGCCAAGCCACGGTGGCCCAAGCTGTGACGCAGCGCGGCAATCAGCCGCTTGACGAGGTGGCGGTCTTCGCCCACCTGCGCGAATGGAAAAACCAATTTTGACAAATAAACTGTTTCTTTTGCTGATCACCTGCTGTTTGGTCTCGGCCTGCGTGACCAACCCGCCCTTGGCAAGCGATAACCCATCAGCGGCCCCCGCCAAGGGTGACGCCGCTTGGCGCGAAATATCCCCCGCATTGGTTGAGGCCATGACCCCCTTGCCAAGCCCCGCGCCGAATGTCGCCCTCAGCCCCTTGACAGCCTCGGAGTCGAGCACCTCGGCCATTTCGCGGCTGGATTTGCCGGTGGATTTGTGGGACCGCATCCGGCGTGGTTTTGCCATGCCCGATTTGGAGCACCCCTTGGTGCAAGACCGCACCCAGTGGTACGCCGCCCGCGGTGACTATTTGCAGCGCATGACCGACCGCTCCAGCAAGTACCTGTACCACATCGTGGAAGAACTCGAGCGCCGTGGCATGCCCACCGAGTTGGCCTTGTTGCCCTTCATTGAAAGCGCCTTCAATCCGCAAGCGGTCTCGACCGCGCGCGCCACCGGCATGTGGCAGTTCATGCCCGCCACCGGCAAAAACTTTGACCTCAAGCAAAACGCGTTTCGCGATGACCGCCGCGATGTGCTCGCCTCCACCCGCGCCGCCTTGGACTACTTGCAAAAATTGCACGGCATGTTTGGCGACTGGCACTTGGCGCTGGCCGCCTACAACTGGGGCGAAGGCAATGTGGGCAAAGCCTTGGCGCGCAATCAGCGCAGCCAATTGGGCTTGGCTTATACCGACTTGAACATGCCCAATGAGACGCGCTATTACGTGCCCAAACTGCAAGCGGTGAAAAACATCGTGGCCATGCCCCAGTTTTATAACCTGCAGTTGCCGCACATCCCCAACCACCCCTACTTCCAAACCGTGCCCCTGACACGCGACATCGATGTGAATTTGGCCGCCAAACTGGCCGACATTTCGCTGGAAGATTTCAAATCGCTCAATCCTTCGGCCAACCGCCCCGTGTTGTTGGCCGCGGGCACGCCGCAATTGCTCTTGCCTTGGGACAACGCTGAAATTTTCATGCGCAACTATGCCCAGCACGGGGATGCGCGCATGGCCAGTTGGACCGCTTGGGTCACCCCCAAAAGCATCAAAGTCGCCGAAGCGGCCAAAAGGGCGGGCATGACTGAGGCAGATTTTCGTGCGCTCAACGGCATACCACCGCACATGCTGATCAAGTCGGGCTCAGCCCTGTTGGTGCCCCGAACTGTGCGCATGGAGGAAGACGTGTCCACCGCCATTGCGGACAACGGGCGACTGGACCTGTCGCCCGAAGGCCAACTCAAGCGCCTGGTGATCAAAGCCAAGCCCCAAGACAACCTCGACGCCGTGGCAGCACGCTACAAAGTGAGCGCCGAGCAACTCGCCGAGTGGAACAAACTCAGCCCGCGCAGCCCGCTCAAGGCCGGGCAATCGCTGGTGGTGTTTGTGGCTGGCAAGTCAGGCGGCCCCAAAGGCAATGGCAAAGCCCAGGCCAAGAAAAAAGCGGGCAAAAACGGCGCCGAAGTTCAAACCGCCAAGGCCCGCTGAAGCCCGCTGGCGGCTTGGTCACCACAGCTCACAAACGTTCGTTTTCTGCGCTGCGCGGTTGCCAAACCATGAGGTGTCGCTCCAGTCGCCCCACCGCACCATCGAGCAGCAAGGCAAATGCAGTGAGCACGGTGATGCCAGCAAACACTGTGTTGACATCAAAAGTGCCCTCGGCCTGCTGAATCAAGTACCCCACGCCACGCGCTGAGCCCAGGTACTCGCCCACCACCGCGCCAACAAAAGCCAGGCCCACCGAGGTGTGCAAGCTGGAAAACACCCAACTGGTGGCGCTGGGCAGGTAGACGGTGCGCAGCAACTGCTTTTGCTGCGCGCCGAGCATGCGTGCATTGGCCAACAACACCGGACTGACCTCGCGCACCCCTTGGTAGACATTGAAAAACACAATGAAAAACACCAAGGTCACGGCCAAGGCCACCTTGCTCCAAATACCCAGGCCAAACCACATGGCAAAAATGGGGGCCAGGATGACCCTGGGCATGGCGTTGGCGGCCTTGATGTAAGGGTCCAAGATGGCGCTGGTCAAGGGAGACAGCGCCAACCACAACCCGCACACCAAGCCCATCAAGGTACCCAACCCAAAAGCGAGCACGGTCTCAAGCAATGTCACCCCCAGGTGGATGTAAATATCAGCCCGGCCCTTGAGACCATCGGGAAAAAAAACATTGGGCGCGATGTCCACGGGCAAAAACCAACTCCACACCCGGCCCACCACCTGCACCGGGTTGCCCAGAAAGAACGCCAACTTGGGGTCCCAACTGGCCCATTGCCAAAGCCCCAAAAAGGCGACCAGCAAGCCGACTTGCCACCAGCGCAAATTGGATTCTTGGGGTTTGATGGTTGACCACATGCTGGTTGTCTCAGGCTTTGCGCAGTTGTTGGGCGTAGCCCTTGAGCACTTCATCGCGCAGCAATTCCCAAATTTGCCCATGCAACTCATTGAAGCGCGCTTGGGTGCGCACCTCGGCCACATGGCGCGGCCGGGGCAGGTCGATGGTGAACTCCCCCATCGGATGCGTGGCCGGACCGGCCGACAAAACGATGACGCGATCGCTCATGGCAATGGCT
>CANJUS010000120.1:0-5430 GCA_947477505.1 Comamonadaceae bacterium
AAAACCTGCGCTGCGCGACCCCTCTAGCGCCCCCCACATTCAACCGGAGAACCCCATGACCCCCAAACCCAAAACCTACGACCCCCCGTTGCACCCGGTCACGGCAGAGACCGCCATGCGCGACCTGGGCCAATGGCCGATTCAAAAGTTCCATGTCAGCCACTTGGCCACCTCGGAGTTCAAAGGCGAAGGTCTGCGCCCTTATGTGGTTTACCGCGACTTGGGCGCCAAAGAGGCCACCGGTGGTTTGGTCGACGCCCATGTCAACGCGCGCGGTCGCCCGTTTGACCAAGCAGCGGTGAGCAAGCGCCACTTTCACGATGTCAAGTTTCAGATGGTGTATGTGCTCAAAGGCTGGAACCGGGTGGAGTTTGAAGGCCAAGGCGAACACATGATGGTCGCGGGCAGTTGCTGGATACAACCGGCCGGCATCAAACACACGGTGCTGGAGTATTCAGACGACTTGGAGGTGCTCGAGATCATCATCCCCGGTACCTTTGACACCGTCAACGTGGACGAGCCACCCGGCTTCGATTGAACCCACCCCACCCGCCTGGCTTGCAGCAGCCGGCGGGTGCTGCGCTCCCCCATTCAGTGGGTGCTGCCCAGGGCCTCGCGCTCCAAGGATTGGGCGGCTTGGCTCAAAGCCTGCAACAAATAATTGGCGTCGTTGCTGCCCAGCAAAACGCGCGCACCATGGGCCACAAGTTGCGCCACCGGTGGCCCGCCCGCGTCGCCACACACAAAGTGCTTGCCCGCCGCCATGGCCGCCTTCAAGCTGATGTCGTAAGCGGCCAAGATGCGCGGGTGGCGAAGTTCGCCGGGGATGCCCAACTCCAAACTCAAGTCCATCGGCCCCATCATCAAAGCGTCCACGCCGGGCACGGCAGCAATGGCTTGGGCTTGGTCCAAACCCGCTTGGGTCTCGATCATGGCCACCACCATCACGGCCGCATTGCGCTGCGCAAAAGACTCTTTGGCGGGCAACCGCTGATACGCCGACGGCGGGCCCAAAGCCGCCATTGAGCGATGCCCCAGCGGTGGGTAGCGACACAAGGACACGGCTTGCGCCGCTTCTTGGGGGTTGTTCACGTGCGGCAAGATGATGCCCAGGGCTCCGGCATCGAGCACCGGACCGATCGCACCCACTGTTGCGCTGTGCACCCGCACCCAGGGGGTGAGGCCACATGCGTGCGCCATTTGACACAGCTCTGATATGTCACGCAGTGAATACATGCCGTGTTCGGCATCGATGTAGAAACCATCAAACCCTGCGACCTTGAGCATTTGAACCACATCGATGTGGTGGCTCAAACGCAAGGACATCAGCTTGACCGTTTTGCCTGCCAACAGTTTTTGTTGCAAAGGGTTGTGCATGGGGGCGTTGTACTTTCAGTGGACTGCTGCAAATGGGCGCGTGCGGCTTCACGCCTTGATCACGGGCGGTGCATAGCCGCGCGCGGCAAACCCCGCATCCACCGTGATCACGTGGCCGGAAATGGCGCTGGCTTTGCCAGAACATGCAAAGGCCACCACATCGGCGATCTCATCGGGCTGAATCAAATGACCACGCGGGAAATGCGCTGTCAACTCGCGCCAGCGGTTCTCGTCGCCCAACTCCTGCGATGCGCGGCGTTTGAGGGTGCGTTTGGCTTTTTCGGTCTCCACCCACCCCGGGCTCACGCCCAAAATTCGCACACCATGGTCCATGCTCACGCTGCCCAAAGTTTTTGTCAGGGCCACCAACGCGGCATTGCCCATCGAGCCCGCTGCGTATGCGTATTCGAGCTTTTCAGCGCCAATCCCAATCACGTTGACGATCACGCCGCGCTGGCGCTTGAACATTTGGCGATACACCGCACGGGTGAGGTTGATGTAGCCAAAAATTTTCAGCTCCCAACCTTGTCGCCAGGTGGGCTCGTCGACTTCAAACAAAGTGCCACGCGGGGTGTTGCCTGCGTTGTTGACCAAGATGTCGAGTTCGCCGCAATCGGCGGCCAATTGATCGGCTGCACCCGGCTGGCTCAAATCGACCGCGTGGGTGTGCACTTGCACGCCATGGTCATGCGCGAGCTCTTTGGCCAATGCCGACAAGACATCTTGGTTGCGCGCCGCCAAATGGAGGTGGCAACCTTCGCGGGCCAAGGCCACGGCGATGGCACGCCCAATGCCTTGCGACGCGCCGGTGACCAGCGCGGTTTGTTGTTTCAATCCCAAATCCATGGTCAGCCTCAGGCGCGCGGTGGGCGCAGTTCGATCAGGTCAGGGCTGTTGCCGGGCTTGCAGGACACTGCATAGACCACACCATCGGCCACGTCCTGCGGCGAGATGGGCTTGAAGGGGCGCGCCGCCAAGGCCTTGAGCACCTCGGGATGGGTGATGCCTTTGCGCATATCGGTGTCGACCATGCCCGGAGCCAATTCGGTGACGCGGATGTTGGCGCTTTTGAGCTCCAAGCGAAACCCCTTGGCAAATGCCGACACCGCGTGTTTGGTAGCGGCATACACCATGGCATGCATGCCCACATTGCGCGCCGATCCCGAGGTGATGAAAATCATTTGGCCCCCACCGCGGGCGACCATGTGCTGGGCCACTTCGCGCGAGATGTCGTAACAAGCGATCACGTTGGTGGCAAACATTTGCTCGCATTCCTCCACCGGCATGTCCAACACCGGGGCGTAGTTCAAGATGCCCGCGTTGTTGACAAACACATCCACGTCGTGCGCGGCTTGGGCCAGTTTGCGCACAAAGGGCTTGTCGTTCAAGTCGCCGGCCAAAGCCACCACCTCCACACCCAAGGTGCGGCACGTTTGGGCCACGTCCTCCAACTCTGCCACCTTGCGTCCCGTCAACACCAAATGCACGCCACAGCGGGCCAGCGACGTGGCACAAGCACGCCCAATGCCTGCACTGGCTCCGGTGATCAAAGCGCGCTTGCCACGCATGGCGTTGAGGTTATCGAGCATGGGGCGCTCCACCAGCAGGGTCGGGAATGCCTTTGGGCGGCTCGTTGAGGTTCACCGTGTCGTAATTGGCGGGAATGATGACCTCCAAAATTTCCAGGTCATCCGAAAACCCCAGCACCGTGTGCTTGATGCGCGGGGGCTGCAGCCAACAACTGCCTTCTTTCATCAAAAACTCGCCGTGCCCTTCGAACTCATTGCGCACCCAACCTTTGAGCACATAAACCATTTGGTAATGGACATTGTGAAAGTGGCGATGCGAAATTTCTTTCGGGTCAAAGGGCTTGGCACGGCGGTTCACGTGCACGTCCACCATGCCGCCAGTGGCCTCGATCATGCCCATGTCACGCGACAAAGCCCAATGTCTGAACCCATCGGTTTTGAAAGAGTCTTCGCCCAAATGGCTCACATGAAACACTTGTTCAGGCCATTGCGGATAAGTGCTGGCTTTTTTATCTTGCGGATAGTCTTCTTCTTGGTAAACCTTGAAGCTTCTGGGGGCTGCTTTTTCCATTTTGTTTATCTCGTATCGTGGGATTTTTTTATCTTATGTTAATCTCATTTCGGTGTCAATCTGGGAGAACCAATCATGTCGATCAAGAACAAGTCCATCGTCATCACAGGCGCTGCATCGGGCATCGGGCGTGCATGCGCGCAACTGTTTGCACGCGAAGGTGCACGTTTGGTATTGGCCGATCGACAAGCAGCTGCATTGAAAGATACGCAAGATTGCTTGGGTGAGACGGCTCACCCCGTGATCAGCATGGCGTTTGATGTGGGTGCGTCTGAACAATGCAGCGCCTTGGTGAACAAGGCCATGCAATCGCACGGGTGCATCGATGTGCTCATCCATGCCGCAGGCATTTGCGTGGCTGCCCCTTTGCTTGAAATGACCGATGACCAGTGGCGCGAGACCTTGCGCATCAACTTGGACGGCAGCTTTTTCATCACGCGCGAAGTGGCCAAGGTCATGGTGGCGCAAAAAAGCGGCACCATGGTGCTGCTGACCTCCGACCGTGGTCTGTACGGGAGTTCCAGTTATGCGCATTACGCTGCGTCCAAAGGCGGCATGATTGCCTTGACCAAAAGCCTCGCCTTGAGCCTGGGGCAACACGGCGTCACGGTCAACGGCTTGAACCCCGGCATGACCGACACCCCATTGGCGCGCGGTGCGAATCCAAACCTGTGGGATGAAAAAGCAGCCCAAGATGTGCTGGGCACAGCCAATCTGCCAGAACAAGCCGCACAAACATTGCTCTATTTGGCCGGTGTGGGCGGCGCCTTCACCACCGGGCAAATTTTGGGCACCCGTTTGCGCTACGGACAATAAGCGCACCGCCCACCATCATTCAGAAAGACTACCATGCTCCAAGGAAAATCCGCTTTGATCACTGGCTCGCTCGGTGGCATTGGCTTTGAAATTGCAGCCGCACTGGCGCGCAAAGGCTGCTGCGTTTTAATCAATGGCTTTGCCGACGAGGAGGTGATTCAACACCAACTGAAACTGCTGCAAGAAACCGGCGCACAAGCCCACTACCACGGTGCCGACATTTCCAAACCACAAGAAATAGACGCCATGGTCTTGGAGGCCGAGCGCTTGTATGGAAAAGTCGATATCTTGGTCAACAACGCGGTGACGCGCCACGATGCGGAGATCGAAAATTTACCTCCTGAGCAATGGGCTTATGCACTGGCCGTCAATTTGAGTGCGCCCTACCACTTCATGCACCGCTTGGTGCCGGGCATGAAGTCGCGCAATTGGGGCCGCATCATCAACCTGGCATCGATTTACGGTGTCGAGGGAACCGCCAACCGCAGTGACTATGTGGCCACCAAACACGGCCTGGTGGGCTTGACCAAAGTGGTGGCACTGGAGTGTGCCGAGTACAACATCACCGTCAATGCCCTGTGCCCGGCCGCCGTGCACACGCCACACCTGAAAAAACTCATCACCCAAAGGGCGCAAGACGCTGGGGTTTCTGAAGAGGCTTTGACCGCCGACTTTTTAAAAGCCCGCCAGCCATCCAAACGATTTGTGCAACCCAGCAAAGTGGGCTCGTTGGCCGCGTTCTTGTGCAGCGAGGATGCTTGCGACATCACAGGCACGCCCATTCCCATCGATGGTGGGTGGCAGGCACGGGCCTGATGCCCGGCCCGCAACCCTTTCCCGTCCGAATTACTCGGGCTTGATCTTGGCGTAACGCACCACTTCGCTCCACACGGCCAAGTCGTCTCGGATCATGCTGCCAAAACGCGCTGGGCTGCTGCTGGTGTCGATTTCGTTGGCCGTGGGCATGAGCTTGTCTTGGATGTCAGGCCGCGCCATCACTTTGTTGAAAGCTTGGGCCAACCGCTCTGCAATCGGTGCGGGCAAGCCCTTGGGGCCAAACACGCCGTTCCAGTAACTGGCATTGAAGTTTTTAAAGCCCAACTCTTCCATGGTGGGAATTTCAGGGGCCACAGCCAA
>CANJUS010000121.1:0-5406 GCA_947477505.1 Comamonadaceae bacterium
GATTCGATCGGGGGTGGCAGGGGCGATGTCCATAATTTCGGCTGGTTCAAGGGCGGGTCATTCAAAGCCGCGGCAGGGCTGGGCAGTGCAGGCCACGAACCGCGTACCGGCAAGCTCAAGCGCCATGCGGTTTGGCTCGAGCCTTGCCCCATCACCAACAGCATGGGCAGTTGAGCGGGTTGGGTGTTGCGCATGGGGTGCAGGGGCAAGGTCAAGCGCCACTGGTCACCATGCCATTGGGCCAGGCTGCGCGGGTGGGTTTCACCGGCATGGTCGACCACCTCGGGCAGCTCCACAAAGATCGCCAATTTTTGGTTCATGGTCGATGCAGGCAGCCCAGCAAACGTCAATTCCAAGCTGTCTGTTGTCAACTGCGCTTTGGCGTTGTCCGCTGAAAGGGGCTGGGGTTGTTGACGCAGCAAAGCCTCGAACAGCGGGCCGTTCAAGGCCTGGCTGCTTTGGCTGGGCACGCGCAGTACAAAGCGGCCTTCTTGCGGAATGCACTCTTGGCGGCACACCAACCAAGCGGCTTGCAGCACCAGCTCATGCGTATCGAAGAGCTTGGCGTTGGCGGGAATGGCCAGCGGCGCGGCCAACAAGGCGGTGCCCTCAAAACCGTAATTGGTCATCTCGCCAACCCGGATCTTGTGGGGAATGGGCCAATGGGTTTCCCCGGCCGTCCACCCTTGGGGCAAATGCCACTGCAGTTGAGTGGGCAGGCCCGAATCGCCCGGGTTCTTCCAGTAGGTGTGCCAGCCCTTTTGATGTTGCAGTTGCAAGCCCAGCCACATGGTTTGACCAGGGCCCAAGCCTTGTGGTGCCCACACCATCAACTCGGCCTTGACCTGAGGGGTTTGGACCACGTGACCGGTGCCTTGGGCCCACACGCCAGGTGCACATGTGAGGGTCAGGACCAAGACGCAAAAGCGCAGGCGCAGGTAGGAGAAAAATGTCATGAGGTGCCGATGGTAGCGAATGCCCCAGTTGGGATGCGCCCATCCAGCCATGCCGCAAAGTCCTTAAGATGCGGCAATGCAGATCAATTCACACTTCTGGTCGCGCCTGAGCACCACAGATTTTTCCCAACTCGACGCCCAGCGCGCAGTGGCCGTGCTGCCCTTGGGGGCAACGGAGCAACATGGTCCCCATTTGCCATTGAGCGTGGACACCACCTTGGTCGAGGGGGTGATTGAAGCGGCCTTGCCGCATTTGAAGCGCACCGACCCGGTGGTGTTTTTGCCCACCCAAACCTTGGGGTTGAGCACCGAGCACACCGCTTTTGCGGGCACGCTCAGTGTGGGGCCGGCCACCTTGATTGAATTGTGGTGTGACATTGGCGCCAGCGTGGCGCGTGCGGGCGTGAAAAAATTGGTTTTGTTCAACGCCCACGGGGGCAATGTGGGGTTGATGGATGTGGTCGCGCGTGAACTGCGCGCGCGCCACGGCCTGCTGGTGTTTGGCACCAGTTGGTATCAGTTGCCTTTGGGGGATGCAGTGATGAACTTGTTCAGCGCCCATGAGCAGCGATTTGGCGTGCACGCGGGCGAGATGGAAACAGCCATGATGCTGGCTTTGTCGCCCCAGGATGTGCGCATGGATAAGGCTAAAAAATTTGTTTCAGCGGCACAGCACAAAGCAGAGCGCTTTGCCGTCTTGGGCGACGGCAAAAGCGCCAAACAAGGCTGGCTGATGCAAGACTACAACCCCGAAGGGGCGGCGGGCAATGCGATGGCAGCCAATGCAGACCACGGGCACGCGCTGGTTCAAGCTGCAGGCTTGCAGTTGGCTCGAATGCTGCAAGAGGTGGTTGAGCACGCCCCGATTTGAGGAGACCTGAGGCCACGCCTCAGGTGTAAGTCACCCAATCTTGGTAGCCAGGCCCATCTAAATGGCTGATGGTGTTGTGGCTGACCAGTGACAAGCGCTTGGCGTTGTAGTGGATTTCGCACACGGCGCTGTTGCGGATGCGCATATTGATTTCTATCGTCACCTCGGGCGGGGTTTGCAGCACATGCCCCACCGCCGTGGCGATGGGCCCACCGCTGGAGACCAACAACACATCCCCGCTGTGGTGGGCTTGTACATGCGCCAGGGCGGAGGTGATGCCGCTGACAAAGTCTGAATAAGACGGCATGCCTTGCGGCTGGGTCTGGCCACGCATCCAAGCCTGCAAGCCTTTGCGCAGCAAGCCAAAGTGGTGTTTGTAAAGCGCTGGGGTGTCGGGTTTGGCCAAGGGCTCTGGGTGGATGGCGTGGATCACCGCATGGCTGTCGTATTCGTTCAAGCCGGGCCACACCAAGTGCTGCAGTTCGGCTTGGCCCAGTCCTTCAGCAATGCCCCGCCATGTTTGCTGTTGCCGCTTCAAGCTGCCGGTGATGACGGCCTCAAAACTCAAACCGCGCTCGCGAAAATAAGCCCCCAATCGGTGGCTTTGGCGTTGGCCCAACTCAGAAAGCTGGTCGTAGTCGTCGGCGCCAAACGAGGCCTGGCCGTGGCGCACCAAATAAAGGGTTCCCATGCATGCGATTGTCGCGAATTGGCGGCGGGCTTGGCGTCTCGTGGGGGACGCGAAAAGGCCGCACTTCAAGCCTGGGCATGGACAGGCATTTTGCGGCTTAAAAACACAGTACCTACGATCGCCATACCAAACCCCAGTGTGAGCACATCCACTTGCTCGCCCAAAATAGGTATCGAAAACATCATGCTTAAAAATGGTTGCAGCAGCTGGGTTTGGCTCACCCGAACGGTGCCACCGATGGCCAGGCCTCGGTACCACGCAAAAAAGCCCAGCCACATGGAAAACACTGCCGCATAGGCAAATCCCAGCCAGGCACTGACTGGCATGGGTGTGGTGGGCCGATATGTCCAAGCCAGCGGCAAGGTGATGGGCAAAGACAACACCAACGCCCAACAGATGACATGCTGGGCGGGCATGTGGGTGCTCAAACGCCCACCCCATGCATAGCCAACCGCCCCACAGCCCATGGCCGCTACCAGCCACAAGTCGGCTGTATCCCAAGCCAGATCGCTGTGCCCGGAGCGCATCAAAGCAAACACAGCCACCATGAGCGACCCCAGCAAGGCGCAGATCCAAAACCCCATGGATGGGCGTTGGCGGTTTAGCAAAGCGCCCAGCAATGCAGTGGCCAGTGGCATCAGTCCCGTGATGACGCTGGCATGCACGGCCTCGACATGTTGCAGGGCCATTGAACTCAGGATGGGAAAGCCAAACACCACCCCCCCAGCCACCAAGCCCAAAGCGGGCCAATGCGTCCGTTCAGGCACAGGTGCTCGGCAGCCTATCAGGTAGAGCAACGACAAGCCCGCTGCCACCACCGCACGCCCACAAGCCACAAACATGCCCGACATCAGTGGGGCCTGCTCGGTTCCGACTGCCAAACGTGTCATGGGGAAGGTGATGGAAAAAATCAACACACCCAACAAGCCCAGCCAAAGGCCTCGAATTTCTTGGTGTTTCATGACCGCAGCATCCAAACCGCCGTCACGACCAAAACCGAGGCCATCGATCGGTTGAACCAGCGCAGGCGTTGCCCCTGTGCGAGCCAGTGCCTCAATACGGAGCCCATGCAGGCGTAGGTGAAGTTGCTGCAAAAGGCAAAGGCCATGCCCACCCCCACCACTAGCGCCAAGCGCTGCGAAGGGTTGGGAGAGGGCATGCCATTGGCGTGGATGACCCAGCCTCCCGTCAGGGTCAGGGCCAGCATCCAGGCCTTGATATTGAGAAACTGCAAGCCCACACCTTGCCAAAAACCCACATTCAGGTGAGAGGTGTCGAGTTGGCTGATCTGGTCGGTGCGGCTGAGCTTGAAGGCCAGCCACAACATATAGCCCACACCACCCATTTGGATCAGCCAGCGCAGGGGTTGGTTGCCCATGATCAGCAGGCCCAGGCCTTCACCACACAACACCAGCAAAATGGCCCAACCCACGGGGACGGCCAAGCAAAACCGCAAGGCGCGTCGCAACCCCAAGTTGGCGGCCAAAGCGGTCGACAAGGTGGTGTTGGGCCCAGGTGAAAAGCTCACTGCCACGCACATCGCCAACAAGGCGGCCCATTCAGTGGGGTCCAATCAAGCCTCCTTGTGACGGGTGGTCAGCCCTGCTTGCCATGTTGAGCCATTTTTCATCACTTGCCCAAAGCTTCCCAGCGTTGCAGGGCTTGCATCAACTCGGACTCAATGGCCTCTATGCGCAAACCCATTTGGGCCGCTTTGACATGGTCTTGGATGAAAAAACTGCCATCGGCCAAAGCAAGGCTCAAGGACTTTTGTTCGGTTTCCAAGGCTTCTATCAAGCCAGGCAAGGCCTCTAGCTCACGTTGTTCTTTGAAACTGAGTTTGTTTTTTTTGGGTGTCAGGGTGTCGCTTTGTGCTTTGGCTGGCGCAGTGGTTTTGGCTGAGTTGGTCGGCGTGCTTGCATCATTGGCCACGACCGCCTCTGACTGGAGCGCCATGGCGCGACGCGATTGTTGCAGCCAGTCTTGTACGCCACCCACATATTCGCGCCAATGTCCGTCGCCTTCGAAGACCAAGGTGTTGGTGACCACCTCATCCAAAAATGTGCGGTCGTGGCTGACGATGAACACGGTGCCATCGTAGTTTTGCAGCAGCTCTTCGAGCAACTCCAAGGTGTCAATGTCCAAATCGTTGGTGGGTTCATCGAGCACCAGCACGTTGGCGGGTCTTGCAAACAAGCGGGCCAGCAACAAGCGGTTGCGCTCGCCGCCAGACAAGGATCGGATGGGGGAGTGGGCTCTGCCGGGTGAAAACAAGAAATCTTGCAAATAACTTTTGACATGCTTTCGTTGATTGCCAATTTCAATCCACTCACTGCCCGGGCTGATGAAGTCTTCCAAGCTCGCATCCAAGTCAAGGGCTTGGCGCATTTGGTCAAAGTAGGCCACTTGAATTTTGGTCCCTTGCCGTACCTTGCCACTGTCGGGGGCAAGTTCGCCCAAAATCAGTTTGAGCAAGGTGGTTTTGCCGGCACCGTTGGGGCCCATCAGGCCCACTTTATCCCCGCGCAGCAAGGTGGCCGTGAAGTCCTTGACCACCGTTTTGCGCTCGCCATTGGGGCTGGTGAACCACTTGCTCACACCCTCAAGCTCGGCCACGATTTTCCCGCTCGGTGCACCGCTGGACAAACCCATGTTGACGCGCCCTTGAACATCGCGGCGTTGGGCGCGTTGCTGGCGCAATTGCTCCAGTCGGACAATGCGGCTTTGGCTGCGGGTGCGGCGTGCCTCAACGCCTTTTCGCACCCAAACTTCTTCTTCGGCCAGCAATTTGTCTGCGCGCGCTTGCACCACCGCCTCCTGTGCCAGCTGCGCCTCTTTTTGGCGCTGGTAAGCCGCGTAATTGCCGGGATAAGACAGCAGGCGGCCCC
>CANJUS010000122.1:0-5383 GCA_947477505.1 Comamonadaceae bacterium
GGGCGGCACCATGCGCCTGGGGGCCCAAAGCTCTGACGTCAAAGCCGGCACCTTGGCGCACCAAATCTATGGCGACGTGGTCACCGAACGCCACCGCCACCGCTATGAGGCCAACGTCAACTACCTCGAGCGCTTGCGCGCCGCCGGCTTGGTCATCTCTGCACTGACCCAGCGCGAGCAACTGACCGAAATCGTCGAGCTGCCCGCCAGCGTTCACCCCTGGTACATGGGCGTGCAATTTCACCCCGAGTTCAAGTCCACCCCCTGGGACGGCCACCCCTTGTTCAACGCCTATGTGCGGGCCGCTTTGGGCCACAAAAGTGGTCGCCAAAACCTCAAGGCCGTGGCCTGATGCAGCGCCTTGGCCTTGACCTGGCGTGGTTCACCCAGGCGTCGCCTGTGCCCTGTACCGTTTTTTTGACCTGAGGCAGCGCCAGATGCAGTTGTGCGGATTTGATGTGGGCCTGCACCGCCCGTTTTTCCTGATCGCAGGCCCTTGTGTGGTCGAGTCTGAGCAGTTGCAAATGGACACCGCGGGCCACTTGCAAGAGATCACCGCCGCTTTGGGCATCCCCTTCATCTTCAAAAGCAGTTACGACAAAGCCAACCGCTCCAGCGGCACGAGCTTTCGCGGCCCGGGCATGGACCAGGGCTTGGAGATTTTGGCCAAAGTGAAACAAACGCTGGGCCTGCCCATCCTCACCGACGTGCACACCGAGGCCGACATCGCCCGCGTGGCCAGCGTGGTCGACGTGCTGCAAACCCCCGCGTTTTTGTGCCGCCAAACCGACTTCATCCATGCCGTGGCCCAGTCGGGCAAACCGGTCAATATCAAAAAGGGGCAGTTCCTGGCGCCCCAAGACATGGTCAACGTCATCGACAAAGCCCGCGCCGGTGCCCGCGCTGCAGGCTTGAGCGAAGACCGCTTCATGGCCTGCGAACGCGGTGCTTCTTTTGGCTACAACAACTTGGTCAGCGACATGCGCTCACTGGCCATCATGCGCCAAACCCAAGCGCCGGTGGTGTTTGACGCCACCCATTCGGTGCAATTGCCCGGTGGCAACGGCACCTCCAGCGGCGGCCAGCGCGAGATGGTGCCGGTGCTGGCGCGCGCGGCCGTGGCCGTGGGCGTGGCCGGCTTGTTCATGGAGACCCACCCCAACCCAGCGCAAGCCCTGAGCGATGGCCCCAACGCGGTGCCGCTCAAGCACATGCGTGCG
Organism: Comamonadaceae bacterium; assembly: GCA_947477505.1. Taxonomy (GTDB): domain Bacteria; phylum Pseudomonadota; class Gammaproteobacteria; order Burkholderiales; family Burkholderiaceae_C; genus Limnohabitans. Next base: position 1,221 of record CANJUS010000122.1, read on the forward strand.
CTGCTCGAGAGCCTGTTGGCGCTGGACGCCGTGACCAAACGCAGCGGCTACTTGGAAGACCAGTTTTCTGTGTGAACCTATTTTTTATTTGAACCCAAGGGAAAAAGTGACATGAGTGCAATAGTGGATATCGTCGGACGCGAAGTGCTTGACAGCCGTGGCAACCCCACCGTGGAGTGCGATGTATTGTTGGAAAGCGGCACCATGGGCCGCGCGGCCGTGCCCTCTGGCGCATCCACCGGCAGCCGCGAAGCCATCGAGCTGCGCGACGGCGACCCCAAGCGCTACCTGGGCAAAGGCGTGCTCAAGGCTGTGGAGCACATCAACACCGACATCGCTGAAGCGGTGTTGGGCTTGGACGCGAGCGAGCAGGCTTTTTTGGACAAAACCCTCATTGACCTGGACGGTACCGACAACAAAGGCCGTTTGGGCGCCAACGCCATGCTGGCCGTGTCCATGGCCGTGGCCCGCGCCGCTGCCGAAGAGGCCGGCCTGCCCTTGTACCGCTACTTTGGCGGCATGGGCGGCATGCAAATGCCCGTGCCCATGATGAACGTCATCAACGGCGGCGCCCATGCCAACAACAACCTGGACTTGCAAGAGTTCATGATCATCCCCATCGGTGCACCCAGCTTTCGCGAAGCCCTGCGCTATGGCGCCGAGGTGTTCCATGCGCTGAAAAAAATCATGCACGACAAAGGCATGAGCGTGGCCGTGGGCGACGAAGGCGGTTTTGCCCCCAACGTGGACAACCACGAAGCGGCCATCCAAATGATTTTGCAGGCCATCGAAAAAGCCGGCTTCACCGCTGGTGAGCAAATCGCTTTGGGCCTGGACTGCGCGGCCAGCGAGTTTTACAAAGACGGCCTGTACCACCTGAGCGGCGAAGGCCTGCAATTGACATCGGCCCAATGGACCGACATGATGGCCACCTGGGTGGACAAATACCCCATCATCAGCATCGAAGACGGCATGTCCGAAGGCGACTGGGACGGTTGGAAAATCCTCACCGACCGCTTGGGCAAAAAAGTGCAACTCGTGGGCGACGACTTGTTTGTCACCAACACCAAAATTTTGCAAGAAGGCATCGACAAAGGCGTGGCCAACTCCATCCTGATCAAGATCAACCAGATCGGCACCCTGACCGAGACCTTCGCGGCCATCGAAATGGCCAAACGCGCGGGCTACACCTCGGTCATCAGCCATCGCTCGGGCGAAACCGAAGACACCACCATCGCCGACATCGCGGTGGGCACCAACGCAGGCCAAATCAAAACCGGCTCCTTGAGCCGCAGCGACCGGCTGGCCAAGTACAACCAGTTGTTGCGCATCGAAGAAGACCTGGGCGAGGTCGCCACCTACCCAGGTCGCGCGGCCTTTTACAACCTGCGCTGAGCCGCCTGTTAAGCCACCATGCGACGCCCCCTGCCCCTGATCCTGATTGGCTTGCTGCTGATCCTGCAAGGTCAGCTGTGGTTGGGTCGCGGCAGCTTGCCCACCGTGTGGCAACTCGGCCAGCAGTTGCAATCGCAAAAGCAACGCAACGCCGTGGCCCAACGCGCCAACGAACAACTGGGCAATGAGTTGCGCGATCTGCGCGAAGGCCTGGAGATGGTCGAAGAGCAGGCCCGCAAAGAAATCGGCATGGTCAAGCCCAACGAAATCTTTGTGCAAATCGCCAAGTAAACGCGCGGCCCGCCCATGACCAGCCCCACCTGGTGCATTGTGTTGGCAGGCGGCCCAGCGCAGGCGCAGCAAGCGCTGGCCATGCACTTGGCCCCCATCTTGGCCCAAGCCCATTGGGCACCGCCCTTGCACTTGGCGCTATCGCCCGATCAACTCGCGCCCCATTGGCCCCAACCTTGGGTGTTGCTGATGGGCGCGGGCGACCAAGGTGCTGCACTGCCAACGTGGCGCGAAGCCTTGCACCAGCGCCAATGGAGCTACCAGGTGTTGTACGGCCAAGGCAGCGACCTGATCGCCCAAGCCACCCACGCGCTGGCCCGCGATGCGCGTTTAAAAGGCCTGTCCGGCCTGACAGCGCGGCCCGAGCAAGCACCGCGCTGGCGCGGCCCGTGTGAGCGCTGCGCCGACCCGGGCTGCGAGCACCGCTTGTTCAGCCAGTTGCAGATCGGTTAAAGCGCTGGCTCAGTGCAGCAGCGAAGGCCCGGGCGCGGGTACCGCTGGGCTGGGGCTGTCGACAAACAATTGCGCCGCGTCCACCGCGTCGTAGCGGTACTGCTGGCCACAAAATTCACACCCCACCTCGATCTGGCCTTGCTCGGCCACGATGCTGGCCGCCTCATCCGCACCCAGGCTGCGGATCATATTGCTGACCCGCTCGCGGTGGCACGAACAGGCAAAACGCGGCACCAAGGGTTCAAAACGGCGCACATCTTCTTGCCAAAACAGCCGGCGCAGCAAAGTGTCCACATCCAAGGTGAGCAACTCATGGCTTTGCAGCGTCTCGGCCAGCATGGCAATGCGCCGGTAGTCTTCGTTGCGGCCAATTTCGTCCTCATCGGCCGAGCGCGAGTGCGCCGACAAATTGCCCAAGCCCTGCACCGGCAACCGTTGGATCAGCAAGCCCGCAGCCACCTCGTCATTGGCCGCCAACACCAGCATGGTGTCGAGCTGCTCGCTTTGCAACATGTAATGCGCCAGCACATCGCTGAACCGCTCCAGCGGTTGGCGCTGATCGTCAAACAAAGGCACCACCCCTTGGTAGGGTTGTTGACCGGGCAACTTGTCTTTGGGGTCCAAGGTGATGGCGCAACGGGCCTCGTTGTTTTGGTTGACCATGTGCGTCAAACCAGCGTCATCGGGCACCTCGCCGCGCAATGTCGCCGTGGCGCGCAAACTCAAGTCAGACTGCACCTCCACCACCGCCAACTTGACCGGGCCGTCGCCCATGATTTGCAACACCAATGCGCCGTTGAACTTGATGTTGGACTGCATCAGGGCCGCCGCTGCCGTCATCTCGCCGAGCAAATGGCGCACGGGCGCGGGATAGGCCCCGCTTTGCACATTGTTGGCGCGGCGGCGCAAAATTTCTTGCCACACGTCCGTCAGGCGCACCACCATGCCGCGCACCGGCAAGCCCTCGAACACAAATTTGTGCAACTCCGACATCAGGCGATTTTTTTCAGGCCGGCCTTGAAGCGCCGGGCGTTGCCCATATAGCCCTTGGCCGACTGGCGCAAGCCCTCGATTTGCTCGGGCGTCAACTCGCGCACCACCTTGGCCGGGCTGCCCATGATCAGGCTGCCCGGGGGAAACTCTTTGCCCTCGGTCACCAAAGAGCGCGCACCCACCAAGCAGTTGTTGCCAATCTTGGCCCCATTGAGCACCACCGCGCCAATGCCAATCAAGCACTCGTCGCCCACGGTGCAGCCGTGCAGCATGACCTGGTGGCCCACCGTCACATGCTTGCCAATCGTCAACGGCATGCCCACATCGGCGTGCAACACACTGCCGTCTTGGATATTGCTGCCCTCGCCCACCGAAATGTCGGCCGTGTCGCCCCGGATCACCGCGCCAAACCACACGCTGGCGTCGGCCGCCAGCTTGACGCGGCCCATCACTGGGGCACCTTCGGCCACCCAAGCGCTGGGGTGGATGTCGGGGCTGTCGGCATCAAGTTGGTAAATCGCCATGGCGCACACTTTCAAAAAAATGGATGTTCCTACAATTGTAGGGATGGAATGCCGACAGCTCGCCCTAGACGCCTTGTGCCTGACCGAGCCTGCGGACAAGGTGGCTGCGGTGCATGCGCTGTGGTCGCGCATCGACACCTTGGCCACCCAACCCAGCGCCACTGTGGCCCCCACGGCGGCCCAAACCGTGCCCGGTCGCCCCCAGCGCCCGCTGCTGCGCGCGCCCCATGCCGTGCCCACGCGCTCGGTGTTCACCCCGCAAGGCTTGGCCGCCATGGTGCATGCGGTGTGCCACATCGAGTTCAATGCCATCAACCTGGCTTTGGACGCGGTCTGGCGCTTTGCCCACATGCCACAGGCCTATTACCGCGACTGGCTGAAAGTGGCGCACGAAGAGGCCACCCACTTTGGCTTGCTGCAAGACCATCTGCACACCCACGGCCATGCCTATGGCGACTTTGATGCCCACGATGGTTTGTGGGCCATGTGCGAAAAAACCGCTGGCGA
>CANJUS010000123.1:0-5363 GCA_947477505.1 Comamonadaceae bacterium
AGTTTGTTGTCGGTGCTCAAGGACTAGCCAAAGCCAACCAGTTGAACTGCCCTAAGCTTTTCTCAAGCCCAGCGCAACCACCGCGCCCACCACCAGCAAAGCGCCCACGATTTGGATCGGGGCGATGCGTTGGTCCAGCACCGCCCAGGCCAGCACCAGGGCAAACACCGGTTCGACGTTCATGACGGCCGAGTTGCCCGACACGCCCAATTTGGGCAGCACGGTGAACAAGATGGTGAAGGCCGTTCCATACAAAAAGGTCATGGCGGCCATGCCGCTCCAGCCCAGCGCCGTTTGCGGCCAATGGGGGCTGCCATGGCTGGTGATCACCGCCAGCGCGACCAGTCCACTCAAGGTCATGGTGCCAATGGTGCGCACCCGCCCGTCCATACCCTGGGTTTCATGCTGGGTCCACACCAAGGCCAAACCAAAAACAGCCGCCGCGGTCAGGGCAAAAGCCACGCCCACGCCCATTTGTTGCCATTGGTCTGACGCGCCCAGACCGGAGCTGGCACCCATCACATCCAGCGCCATTGCCAAGCCCAGCAAGATCACCGGCATGGCTTGCAACACGGCGCGCTCAGTGCGACGACCATAAAGCACGCGATCCCAAAACGCAGTCCACAGGGGGTAGGTGTTAAAAACAAGCAAGGCCAGCGCCACAGGCAAGCGCGCCACCGATGAATATATGCACTGGCTTTGCACCCCAATGGCCAGGCCCGCCAGCAGCAAACCACGGCGTTGCGCGCCATTGGCACGCCAAGGTACTTTGCCCCACCACACAATCAGCACCACCACGCAAGCGGTTGCCCAGCTGCGCACGGCCACGCCGGTGGCCACATCCATGCCGGCATTGAAAGCCAGCCGCGCGCCCACATGGTTGGCCCCCATCATCAGGGCGATCAGCATCAGGGTGAGAAAGGCCGCCAGGCTCAGCGCCCGCGTGGGCTTGCTCATGGGGCGGTGTTCATGCCGCAGTGTGGGCCAGTGGTGGGTACAGGCCCAGGCCTTGGGCGTGCAAACGGCTCAATCCCAGCAAGGCGTCGGTGAACGGTGTGTCCACCCCGGTGCGCCCACCGAGCTCGCGCACCGCGCTGACCAAGGCGTCGATTTCCACCGCGCGGTGGGCCTCCACATCTTGCAGCATGGACGACTTGAACTGGCCCAACTTGGCCGTCACCGCATGGCGGTCTTCGGGTTGCTGATCGATGGGCAGGCCCAACCGCGCGCCAATGCGTTGGGCTTCCAGCATGACGCGCGACATGAAGGCGCGCACCAGCGGGTCGGCCAGCAAGCGGTCGGTGGTGGCGCCAGTGAAAGCGCTGATCGGGTTGACTGTCATGTTGCCCCACAGCTTGTACCAAATGTCTTTTTGGATGTGCTCAGACAGCGAGGCATCAAAGCCAGCCGCACACAGCAGCGCCACGGTTTGCTCGGCACGTGGGCTGCGCCCGCCTTTGGGCTCGCCCACAATCAGGCCGTTGCCAAAGTGGTGCTTGGCGTGGCCGCGCCCAAGCAAGGCACAACTGGCGTGCACCACGCAGCCAAGCACTTGGGCGGCGGGGATGGCGCGTTCAATCACGCCGTCGGGGTCAATGGTTTGCAAACGGGTGTCTCCGGTGGCCGCAGACTGGCCCTGCAAAAACCACCAGGGCACGCCGTTCATGGCGGTCAGCACCACGGTGTGGGGGCCCATGAGGGGGGTCAGTTGCGCGGCCACTTCGCTCAAAGCGGGGGCTTTGAGCGCCACCAACACCAGGTCTTGCACGCCCAGCTCGGCGGCTTTGTCGCTGGCCCGCACGGGGGCATGCAAGGTTTGCCCAGCGATGCTCAGTTGCACGCCGTTTGCGGTGATGGATTGCAAGCTTTCGCCGCGTGCCAACACGCTCAGGGTGATGGGGGTGTGGGTTTGGTGGGCCAAGCGCGCACCCAGCCAGCAGCCAATGGCCCCTGCGCCAACCAAGGCGACCTTCATGCCTGAAAGCCCGCGTCATGGCGCAGCGCCAAGCGCACCATGGCGTCAAACACGTCTTGGCCCGCGCCATGCGTGGGGTGGAACTGCAAAGCATCTTGGGCGCAACGGGCCGCCACCTCGGGGCCAATGGGGGTGGCGCGGCCCATCGACAAGGTGGCCAACTGCACATCGCAGGCGCGTTGCAGCGTCCACAACAGCACAAACGCTTTGGGCAAGGTGTTGCCCCAGGTGAGCAGGCCGTGGTTGCGCAAAATCAAGGCGGGCTTGTGGCCCATGTGGTGCAGCAAGCGCGGGCCCTCGTCGGCGTGCACGGTGATGCCTTCAAAGTCGTGGTACGCCACCATGCCGTGCAATTGGGCGCTGTAAAAATTGTCGGGCTGCAAACCGCCCTCAAAGCAAGCCACGGCCATGCCCGATGTGGTGTGGGTGTGCATCACGCAGTGGGCCTGATCGAGCGCGGCGTGGATGGCGCTGTGCACCACAAAGCCAGCCGGGTTGACGCGCTGGGCCGAGCCGTCCACCACCTCGCCCTTCAAGTTGATTTTGACCAAATTGCTGGCGGTGACCTCGGTGTAGTGCAAGCCAAACGGGTTGATCAAAAAATGCTTGTCTGCACCGGCAACGCTGTCGGGCACGCGCAAGGTGATGTGGTTGTAAATCATCTCCACCCAACCGAGCATGGCAAACACCCGGTAGCAAGCGGCCAATTGTTGGCGCGCCGCCCATTCGTCGGGGTGAAAGTGGTCTGGGCAGGGTGGCAGCGGCAACGCGGCCAGGGCAGGTGGCTGGGCCATGGGGGCGTGGCTCAGTAAGTGCCGCCTTTGGCTGGGGCGGGGCTGGGTGCGGCGGGGTGTTTAAAGCGTTGGCACAAGGCGCTGGTGTGGCGCGCTAGCAAGTTGTTGTCCAAGCCCACCGCCATGAACTGGCAACCGTGGCCCAGGTAGTGGCGCGCCAACTCTTCGTCGGGCGTCAAAAAGCCCGGTGCCTTGCCGGCCTTGATGATGCGCGCAAAGGCGCCCTCAATGGCCGCTTTCACCTCGGGGTGGGTTTGGTTGCCTGCGTGGCCCATGGACGCGGACAAATCGGCCGGGCCAATGAACACACCGTCCACGCCGTCGACCGCTGCGATGGCTTCGAGGTTTTTCAGCGCGGTGGTGGTTTCGGCCTGCACCAACAAGCACACCTGGTCATTGGCCTCTTTGGCGTAATGAGGGTAGCGGCCCCAACGCGAGGCGCGCGCGCCACCCATGCCGCGGATGCCTTGCGGCGGGTAACGCATGGCTTCGACCAAGGCCTTGGCCTGTTCGGCGGTGTCGACCATGGGCACCAATAAGGTGGTGGCCCCCACGTCCAAATACTGTTTGATCAAGGTGGTGCCAGCGTGCCCATGGCCCACCGGGATGCGCACCACGGGGTGGGTATCTGGATAGGCGGCGATGATTTGCAGCTGCATCAAGATCGATTGCAAATCGTTGGGGGCGTGCTCGCCGTCGAGCAGCATCCAGTCAAATCCAGCGCCGGCGCAAATCTCGGTCGAGTAAGCGCTGGCCAAACTGGTCCACAAACCGTATTGCACTTGCTTGTTGTGGAGGGCTTGCTTGAAGCGATTGACCGGTGTTTTCATGATGTCTCCATGGTTTGACCCGGCGCATCGTGGCCTGGGCAAGCTTCGCATCCTACACACACCAATGTGGCGCACACACAGGGCTAACGCCTTGCCACCTCGCCCCTGGCCAAGGCTGGCCTCGAAAACCCTTGAGGCCAGCACCGTGGCGACCCTGGACACTGTCTATTTGTACAGCTATCATGCGCCATGGCCAAAGACAAAACCCAATTCAGCTGCACCGAGTGCGGCGGCACCAGCCCCAAGTGGCTGGGCAGATGCCCGCACTGCGAGGCCTGGAACACCTTGGTCGAAGCGGTGGTCACCGATGCCGGCGCAGTGAAAAACCGCTTTGCCCCCCGCGTGGGTTTGGCGCCCGCATCGGCGGTGACGGCGCTGTCTGACATCGAGGCGCAAGACGTAGATCGCACCCCCACCGGCCAAGACGAGCTCGACCGGGTGTTGGGTGGCGGCATGGTCGAAGGCGGTGTGGTGCTCATTGGGGGCGACCCGGGCATTGGCAAGTCCACCTTGCTCTTGCAAGCCTTGGACGGCTTGCAGCGCAGTGGGCAAAACACCTTGTATGTCACCGGCGAGGAGTCGGGGGCTCAGGTGGCCCTGCGCGCACGCCGCTTGGGGCTGGACCACAGCCGGGTGCAAGTGCTGGCCGAGACCCAACTGGAAAAAATCTTGGCCACGTTGCAAGCGCAGTCGCCGCACATTGCGGTCATTGACTCCATCCAAACCGTCTATTCAGACCAGCTCACCAGTGCGCCAGGGTCGGTGGCGCAGGTGCGCGAATGCGCCGCCCATCTCACCCGCTTGGCCAAGGCCAGTGGCGTTGCCATCGTGCTGGTCGGGCACGTCACCAAAGAGGGCGCGCTGGCCGGCCCACGGGTGCTGGAGCACATGGTCGACACAGTGCTGTACTTTGAGGGCGACACGCACAGCAGTTTTCGCTTGGTGCGGGCCATCAAAAACCGTTTTGGCGCGGTCAACGAAATTGGCGTTTTTGCGATGACCGAAAAAGGCCTCAAAGGGGTGAGCAACCCCAGTGCCATTTTTCTCAGCCAACACGCCGAGCCGGTGCCGGGCAGTTGCGTCATGGTTACGCTGGAGGGCACGCGGCCCTTGTTGGTGGAAATCCAAGCCCTGGTCGACAGCGGCGGGCCCAGCCCGCGCCGCTTGAGTGTGGGCTTGGACCGCGACCGCCTGGCCATGCTGTTGGCGGTGTTGCACCGCCACGCTGGAGTGGCCTGCATGGACCAAGACGTGTTTGTCAACGCTGTGGGCGGTGTGCGCATCAGTGAGCCTGCTGCCGACTTGGCGGTGCTGCTGGCCATCACTTCGTCGCTGCGTGGCAAGCCCCTGCCCAAGGGCTTTATTGCGTTTGGCGAAGTGGGTTTGGCGGGTGAAGTGCGGCCCGCCCCGCGTGGTCAAGAACGGCTGAAAGAAGCCGCCAAGCTGGGCTTTAGCGTGGCGGTGATCCCCAAAGCCAACGCGCCCAAAAAACCCATCGAGGGCATGACCGTTCACGCCGTCGAGCGGGTGGAAGAAGCCATGGCGGTGGTGCGCGGCCTGGGTTGATCGACTCCTTTTGGCTTTGTTTGCGCTGGCGCAAAGGGCCAGCATGCATTGGGGCGTACAAACCGTGCATGACAAAACTCACACGGATAAAACTTCGCTGGGCCCACTGGGTTGTGGCGCTGGCGGCCTTGGCTGCGCCAGCTTGGGCCCTCACCCCGGCCGACATATTGGCCAGCTATGCCCATGCGGCTGGCCAAG
>CANJUS010000124.1:0-5337 GCA_947477505.1 Comamonadaceae bacterium
ACATGGGCGGGTTGGTAACGGTCCAAGGCCCAAGCCACCACCTGGGCGACCTCGGGGGTGTGCAGCATGCCAATCTTGATGGCGTCCGCCCCAATGTCATCCATGACCGACTGGATCTGCGCCTTCAAAAAAACCGCAGGCACAGCGTGAAGGTCTTGCACGCCCAATGTGTTTTGCGCCGTCAAAGCGGTGATGGCACTCATGCCGTAACAACCCAAGGCGGCGAAGGTTTTCAAATCGGCCTGTATGCCTGCCCCACCCCCGCTGTCCGATCCAGCGATGGTCAAAACACGGGCGTAGCGGTGGGTGGTGTGGATGTTGCTCATGCCCGGCATTATCAAGAAAGTGTGAGGACAGCATGAGCACTCAGCCTTGGAGCGTGGTGCTGGGCGCCGGATTGATGGGCCGGTTGCTGGCCCACACCTTGGCTTTGGAGGGGCACCGCGTCGACGTTTTTGAAGCCCAACAAGCGGACGCACACGGCGCGGCCGCGCGCGTGGCTGCCGCCATGTTGGCACCGTTGGCCGAATCGGCCATCACCGAGTTGAGCGTGGTGCGCATGGGCCAACATGGCTTGCTGCGCTGGCCCGAACTGATCGCTCCACTGCCACTGCCTGTGTTTTTTCAACAAAATGGCACTTTGATCGTTTGGCACCGCCAAGACGCTGGCGAGGCGCGCCGCTTTACCCAACTGCTGGAACAAACCCAACGCCTTTGTCCCAGTTTGCCCCAGGCCGTTGCGCTCAACGCCAGCGGGCTGACTGAACACGAGCCGCCATTGGCTGAACGCTTCTCGCAGGCCTTGTACCTGCCTGGCGAGGGGCAACTCGACAACCGTCAGTTGCTCGACGCCTTGCTGCACAGCCTGTACCAACAAGGCGTGACTGTGCATTGGGACAGCCCATGCAACCCAACCGACTTTGTGCCAGGCACCATTGGCCAACCCGACTGGGTGTTTGATTGCCGTGGCTTGGGTGCCAAGCCGCAGTGGTCGGCGTTGCGCGGCGTGCGTGGCGAGGTCATTCGCTTGCACGCACCTGGCGTGCAATTGGCCCGCCCAACCCGGTTGGTCCACCCCCGCTACCCCATCTACATTGCGCCCAAACCCAATGATGTGTATGTCATCGGTGCCACCGAGATCGAGACCGAAGACATCTCCCCTGCCAGCGTGCGCTCCACGCTGGAGTTGCTCAGCGCAGCGTATACCGTGCACCCGGGCTTTGGCGAGGCACGCATCTTGGAAGTGGCCACCCAAGCGCGCCCCACGTTGGCAGATAACTTGCCGCACATCCGCTGCCTGAGCGCGCGCTGTGTGCAAATCAATGGTTTGTACCGGCATGGATTTTTGATCGCCCCAGCCATGCTCGACGCTTTGATGCAATGGCTGCGCACAGGGCAACACGGCATGGCCGACAATTGGGGCTTGCGCTTTGACACCGTCCCATGAACCCGCCCCTTGAACCCCTCAACGTGTTGATCAACCAGCAGACACACCAACTGCCAGTTGGCGCGACATTGGCCGACGCCATTGCGCTGGTGGGCATCGAGCCGCCTTTTGCCGCAGCCATCAATTTGCAGTTTGTGCCACGCCACCAATATGCCCAACGCAGCTTGCAGGCCAACGACGCCATTGAACTCATCGCCCCCATCACCGGCGGATAAGGTCCTCCATGAACCTGCCCAATAACAAAACCCCCTCCCCTGATGGCGACCCCTTGGTCCTTTACGGGCAAAGTTTCCCAAGCCGATTGCTGCTGGGCACTTCACGCTATCCATCGCCCACGGTCATGGCACAAGCGGTGAACCGCGCCAACCCGGCCATGATCACCGCATCCTTGCGCCGACAAACCGCGCAAGGCGATAACGGCGGATCTTTTTGGAAGTTGCTGCAAGCCATGGGCGTGCCCGTGCTGCCCAATACCGCCGGATGCCACAGCTTGCAAGAGGCCATCACCACCGCAGAAATGGCGCGTGAAGTTTTTGAGACCGACTGGATCAAGTTGGAGTTGATTGGCGACGACTACACCCTGCAGCCCGACACACTCAATCTGCCCGAAGCGGCCTCGCGCCTCATTCAAAGTGGCTTCAAAGTGCTGCCCTATTGCACTGAAGACCTGGTGCTGTGCCAAAAACTGGTCGACGTGGGTTGCCAAGCCGTGATGCCTTGGGCAGCACCGATTGGCACGGGCAAGGGTCCCATCAACCCCTATGCCTTGCGCCTGCTGCGCGAGCGCTTGAATGTGCCCATGCTCATCGATGCAGGCCTGGGCCTGCCATCCCACGCATGTCAGGTGATGGAATGGGGCTATGACGCCGTGCTGTTGAACACCGCCGTGGCCCTGGCACAAGACCCGGTGGCCATGGCCGGTGCTTTTGCCGATGCCGTTTGCGCAGGCCGGACGGCTTTTTTATCGGGTGCCATGCAAGCCCAAGAAACAGCACAAGCGAGCACACCGGTATTGGGCACACCGTTTTGGCACCAGCCATGAGCAGTCCATCTGCACACCCCATCGGCGTTGACTGCCGATCCCCTGGACAACCCACATGACGCACCACACCACCGAATGGGCGCAACAAATTGCCCGCCTCCATGCGCCACTGCAAATTGGCTTGCCCATTTCCGCTGAACAAGCCCAACGGCCTACCGATGCCACTTTGCCCGAGCCCCAGGCGGGCGCTGTGCAAGGGGCGCGCATGCTCGGGTTTATTGAGGCCGATGCGCAATGCGTGGCCAAAGCCTGGCTGCACCAAACCCAACGGCTGGGCCAGTTTGATCCAGCGCACTGGCCCGATCAAGCCATGGACTTTCAAATGCCTGCGTGGCCACGCGCCCAGGCATTTGCCCCTTGCCCCCACAACCTGGGTTTGTATGCCGTGCTGCCCAACGCCCAATGGATTGCACGCATGGCCCAGGTCGGTGTTCCCACCCTTCAACTTCGGTACAAATCAAACATACCGAGCGAAGTGGCAGCCGAAGTTCAGGCGGCCGTCAAAGCCGTTCAGGGAACGGGTGCCTTGCTTTTTATCAACGACCATTGGCAACAAGCCATGGAGGCCGGGGCCTACGGCGTGCACCTGGGCCAAGAAGACTTGGCCAGCGCCGATCTGAATGCCATACGTCAATCTGGTGTGCGGCTGGGCTTGAGCACCCATGGCTATGCAGAAATGATGCTGGCCGACGCTTTGAGCCCCAGTTACATCGCCATGGGCGCCGTGTTTCCAACCACCCTCAAAAACATGCCCACCGCCCCCCAGGGCCTGGGTCGATTGGCGGCATATGCGCGCCTGATGCAAGGCCACAGCTTGGTGGCCATTGGCGGCATTGACGAAACCCGCTTTGGTGATGTGCTTGGGTGCGGCGTGGGCTCCATCGCTGTGGTGCGCGCTTTGGTGGCATCTGACAAACCCGAAACAGCGGCCAAGCAACTCATGCAACGCATGATGCAGCCCGAACACCCCCCTACCTAGATCGCAACCACAAGCCCATTGGGCTGACTTTATTTTTGGGGCAAAACCTCGATCACGCCCTTCATGCCCGCTTCATAGTGCCCGGGCTCATAGCAAGCCATGGCCCAAGGGCCGCTGCTTGAAAACGTCACCAAAAGTTCCCCTTTGCCGCCCGCAGGGACAGACACGGCGTTGCCCACATGCTGGTGGGATTGGTTGGGTGCATCTTTCATTTGCTTGGCATGTGCCAACAACTCATCGGGCAACCCAACCACCAATTCATGCCTCAATTTACCCTTGTTAGACACCATGAACTGAATGGATTCACCCGCGACAACACTGAAATGATTGGGTGCGAACTGCATGTGGTCATCCATTTCAATGTCAACCACCCTGAAGCCCAAAGACTTGTCCGCTTCAGGCGCTGCGCTGGCATGACCATGCGCATGATCGTGATCATCATGGCCCGGGTTGTTGAGCAAGTACCTGGCAAGCCCGATCGAGCCCAAAACAACGATCGCACCTGAAACAAAGGCATACATGGCAAATGCACGCCACGCAATTTTGGCCCGTCCTTCGGTCAGGTACAAGGACATCAAGCTGAGGAAAAATCCCAAAGGAACCACCCAAATGCTTCTGTCGGGAGAGTCGGGAAAGTGTTGGAGTCCTCCGGTAAAAAATCCCAGGCCAATGGATGCCAATATCCCAAAACCAAGCAAGTCGCTCCAACGCTTTACCCCATGAATGGACGAACGCATTTCAAGGTAACTGCCAAAGACGAAAAAAACAACCCCCAGCGCTGCGGTGGCATATGACCTGTTTTCACTGAACATGCCATGGTTCACAGCGCCTGCGATGAAGCTGATGCCAGCGTACTTGGCCAGGGTTGAAATATGTTGGCGTTGGAAACTCATGACAACGATTCTAGGTCTCCACCCTTGCCCAATCCAAAAAAGGAATGAAGTCTTGTGGGTTCAAGGGCACTGTGCGCCCCAATGGCCCTTCAATTTCACATTTTTTATCAGAACGACATGCAGATCCCCTGCGTGGCATTCATGGACCCAATCATGGATGGCAATGGGGCCAATGGCTGGGGGTTCATGTTTGCCCCGTTCGTGCCGATCTAAGCAGGGTCAAGAGATATTTCACATACCTCTATCCTCATTGAAAGCAAGACCATGGGCTATTTAATTTCTTTTCTGCTTGGCATTTTTGTGGCCACTGTCGGCGTCAGTGGAGCCGCTTCCGTGTTGGACAAAGCCGTGAAGCAATCGCAGGCGTATATGAAAGAGTCGGTCAAATAAGGAATGGCTCAGAAATTTTGAACGCTGGATTTCATGCTGCTCAAAATAAACTGACTGACTTCGGCTTCAATGGTGTTTTGCCACCATGAGGCATCGCGCCATTCGGACAAATTGATGATGGACGATGCAGCCAGCAGTACAAATACCCCCGAAAACATACCGAATACAGCCCCAAGTGTTCTGTGTGCGGGTTGAGGTCCACTGCGCGTGAACAACTTTCTGTGCAAAACAACGACTTGATGCCCCAGCACAGAGGTACCAATCAAGGCAATCAACGCACCCAGGTTATCTCTGATGGATTCCCCCGGACCGCTCAAGGGCAACCACTGTGCAACGGTTGGGCCGAGCTTTACAAATGCCACGAAAGCCGCAAGAAAACCCAGCATGGATAACGCTTGGGGCAACCAACCACGGTAAGCGCCGATGAACATAGAAATGACAAGGGTTAATATGAAAGTCCAATCCAGCCAATTCAAGGACATGTTCTTTTACTGCATGAAGAAATTTTTACAAGCCATGTGCCCATGCTCATGGGCATGCGCGTTGAGCAATTTATAGCAGTCCACGGACTTTTATGCTTGCAAGC
>CANJUS010000125.1:0-5325 GCA_947477505.1 Comamonadaceae bacterium
AAAGGCCCCAAGTACGGCTGTGGCATGGCCCAGTGTGGGGCCTGCACCGTGCACATCAATGGCCAAGCCATGCGCTCGTGTGTCATGCCCGTGGGCGCGGTGCGCGGCGAGGTGACGACCTTGGAAGGGCTGGGCACCGCCGACAAACCCCACCCAGTGCAAAAAGCTTTCATTGACGCCCAAGCCGCGCAGTGCGGTTACTGCATCAACGGCATGGTCATGACCACGGTGGCTTTTTTGAAGAAAACCCCCAAACCCAACGATGACCAAATCAAGGCCGCCCTGGACGGCAACCTGTGCCGTTGCGGTACCCACATGCGCATCATCGCGGCGGTGCGCAAAGCAGCGGGGGTGGCAGCATGAAGCGGCGCGCATTTCTCCAGTCTTCCGCCGGCGTGGTGGTCGGTTTCAGCCTGAGCTTGACCACGCTGCATGCGCAGCAAGCCGGTGACCCGCGCTTTGCCCAGGTGGACGCTTGGATCAAAATCGCCCCCAATGGCCTGATTACTTTTTACACCGGCAAGGTGGAGTTGGGCACCGGTGTGCGCACCGCCTTGGCCCAAATGATTGCCGAAGAGCTCGACGTGTCGGTGGCCAGCATCCAATTGGTGATGGGTGACACCGAGTTGTGCCCCGACCAAATTGGCACTTTTGGCAGCTTGACCATCATGTTGGCTGGGCCGCAGGTGCGCCAAGCCGCCGCCGAGGCCCGCCTGGCCTTGGTAGAGCGCGCAGCCCAGCGACTGGGCGTGCCTGCCGATCAGGTACAAACCGCCCAAGGCGTGGCCAAGGCCCCCAGTGGGGCCAGCGTCAGTTACGGCGAATTGGCGCAAGGCCCGGCATTGGGCCGCGCCATCAGTGGCAAAGCGACTTTGAAAACCCCCGCCCAGTTCAAACAAATTGGCCAATCTGTGCAACGGGTCGAAATACCGGCCAAAGTTTGCGGCACCCATGAATATGTGCACCACGTGCGGGTGCCAGGCATGGTGCATGGGCGCATCATCCGCCCCGATATGCCAGGTGCCACCGCTTTGCAAATTGACGACAGCGCTTTGAAGACCATGGCCGGCGCACCGAAAGTGGTGCGCAAGGGGAATTTTTTGGCGGTGGTGGCCGACACCGAAGACATGGCCATTCAAGCCGCTCAAGCGGTCAAAGTGCTGTGGAGCGCGGCCGAGCCCTTGCCTACCCCGCAAGAGGTGCCGCAACGCTTGCGCAGTTCGCCGTCCACCACCAAAGAGTTGCAGCGCACCGGCCAAGGCGCAGACAACCTGGCCCAAGCGGCCAAAACCCACCAGGCCGATTATTTTGTGCCTTTTCAGTTGCACGCCTCGATTGGCCCATCCTGCGCGGTGGCCGATGTGCGCGCCGACAAGGCGACCGTTTGGTCGGCCACGCAGACCTCTTTCCTCACCCGGGGCAGCTTGGCCACCATGTTGGGCATGAAGCCCGCCCAGGTGCGCTTGATTTGGACCGAAGGCTCGGGTTGTTACGGCCAAAACGGCTCGGATGACGTGTCTGGTGACGCTGCTTTGTTGTCGCAACTGGTGGGCAAGCCGGTGCGCGTGCAATGGATGCGCCGCCAAGAGCACCAGTGGGAGCCCAAGGGCGCAGCCATGGCCATGACGGTCAAAGGTGGCTTGGACGCCAGCGGCCAGATCGTGGGCTGGGACTACGCCGTGTGGAGCCCCAACCACGCGCTGCGCCCCTTTTACGACATGGCGGGCAATGTGCTGGCGGGCGAAGCCCTGGGCATGCCTGCACGCTTTTTGCAGGCCGGCGCTGACCGCAACGCCAAGCCCACCTATGTGTTTGACAACAGCCGGGTGGTGCTCAATTTGCTCAACCAGTCGCCGTTGCGCTCTTCGTCATTGCGCGGTTTGGGCTCGCCCCAAAACACCTTTGCCAACGAATCCTTCATTGACGAGATGGCGGTATTGGCTGGGGCCGATGCGATTGATTTTCGGGTGCGCCACCTCAAGGACGAGCGCGCCATTGCCGTCTTGCGCGCGGTCGAAAAACGCGCCGCTTGGGACAAGCGCCCCAGTGGCAGCCGCAACAACGGCGTGGGCCGGGGGGTGGCTTTTGTGCAGTACGACAACAATGCCGCCTATGTGGCAGTGAGCTTGCAGGTGCGGGTGGACGACAAAACCGGCCGCGTCAAGGTCGAGCGCGTGTGCGTGGCCCACGACTGTGGCATGGTGGTCAACCCCGACGGGGTGCGCAACCAAATCGAGGGCAATGTGATCCAAACCCTCAGCCGCGCTTTGATGGAAGAGGTGCAAACCACCCGGCGTGAAATCACCAGCGTGGACTGGGTGAGCTACCCCATCTTGCGTTTTTCAGACCTGCCCAGCGCCATCGACATTGAGCTGATCGACCGACCCACGGTGCGCGCTGTGGGTGCAGGCGAGGCCACCGCATCGCCGATTTTTGCTGCCTTGGGCAATGCCATCTTTGACGCCACCGGCGTGCGCTTGCGCAGCGTGCCATTCACCCCAGAACGCTTGCTGGCCGCGCGGCAAAAGCGCGCGGCCTGAGAGCTCCATCTGCAGCGCCTTGGTTCGATGGGCAAGGGCGCTGGGTGTCAGATGGGCCCATCTGTCGACGGGGTGTTGTTGATGCGGGTTGACCCACCAACCCCAATCATTTGACTGGCGCGTCAGGGCCACCCGGCCGCACCCTCGAAGGCAGTTGCCTGCGGCGCTGCGGGCACTTGCCCGTGAGAGCCTCAACGCCATATCGGATGTGGGCGGGGCAGCCCCGGTCAGAGGATCACGGTCTTGTAAATCAGGCCCAGGAGGGCACAGCCTGCGATCACTTGAATCACTGAGCGCTTGAATCCAAACAGCGCCACCCCCGCGGCCACTGCAATGGCCGCAGAAGCCGCATCCAAGGGGCCTGTAAACCCCGTGGGCCACAGCACGTGGTAGGCAAAGAACAGGGCCAAATTCAAAATCACCCCCACCACGGCGGCGGTGATGGCGGTCAGCGGCGCGGTCCATTGCAGTTCATTGTGGCTGCTCTCCACCAAGGGCCCACCCGCCAAAATGAACAAGAAAGACGGTAAAAAGGTGAACCATGTCACCAGGCACGCCGCTACAGCGCCAGCCAAAAACAGCGCATCAGGCCCAAACACCGCTTTGACATAACCACCGACGAAGCCAACAAAGGCCACCACCATGATGAGTGGGCCGGGGGTGGTTTCACCCAAGGCCAAGCCGTCCATCATTTGCGTGGGGCTGAGCCAACCATAGTGGCCCACCGCACCCTGGTACACGTAGGGCAACACAGCATAGGCACCGCCAAAGGTCAGCAGCGCGGCCTTGGTGAAAAACCAAGCCATTTGGGTCAGCGTGTGGTCCCAGCCACAGGCCAGCGTCAGCAAACCCATGGGCACAGCCCACAGCACAGCCCCCACCAGCCCAATTTGCATCAGTCTGTCCCAGCGAAATTGGGCATGCGCTGGGGTGGGCGTGTGGTCATCAATCAGTGCGGGGCCAAAGGACGGTTGGGCTTTGCCGTGCCCTCCACCAGACTTGAAAACGGTCGGCGCAATCCGGCCACCCAGGTAACCAATCAGGGCAGCGACAGCGACGATGGCGGGGAACGGCACTTGCAGCGCAAAGATGGCCACAAAGGATGCCGCTGCAATGCCCCACAACCAGTGGTTTTTGAGGGCACGCGAGCCGATCCGGTGCGCCGCTTGCACCACGATGGCGGTGATCGCCGGCTTGATGCCGTAAAACAAGCCCGCCACGATGGGCTGTTCACCCAAAGCGATGTACGCCCAAGACAAGGCGATCAAGATCAGCAGGGACGGCAGCACAAACAAAGCCCCCGCCACAATGCCACCCCATGTTTTGTGCATCAGCCAGCCGATGTAGGTCGCCAGTTGTTGTGCCTCTGGCCCGGGCAGCACCATGCAGTAGTTCAGCGCGTGCAAAAACCGTTTCTCTGAAATCCAGCGGCGGTGTTCCACCAGCTCCTGGTGCATCAGCGATATTTGACCGGCCGGGCCCCCAAAGCTGATGAAACCCAGCTTGAGCCAAAAGGCAAAGGCCTGCCAAAAGCTGACCGCGGGGGGTGTTGCGTCAGGGGACAAGGCCATGGATCAGGCCCGCTTGAATACCAAGTCCCATACCCCATGACCGAGTTTGAGGCCCCGGTTTTCGAACTTGGTGAGGGGCCGGTAGTCGGGCTGGCTTGCAAAACCATCGGCGTGTTCACTGGTGTTTTGCAAGCCAGGCTCGGCGCAGAGCACGGCCAGCATTTGCTGGGCATAAGGCTGCCAGTCGGTGGCGCAATGCAAGTAGCCGCCGGTTTTGAGCCGCTGGGTCAGTTGGGCCACATACGCGGGCTGGATCAAGCGGCGCTTGTGGTGGCGCAGTTTGTGCCATGGGTCGGGGAAGAACACATGGATGCCGTCCAAGCTGGCTGGGGCCAGGTTGTGTTGAACCACCTCCAAGGCATCGTGCTGCAGGATGCGGATGTTGTCGATGGGCGGCGCTTGCATGCGTTTGAGCAGTGCGCCCACACCGGCTTCATGCACCTCGCAGCACAAGAAGTTGTCGTTGGGCCGCACGCGGGCAATGTGGGCCGTGGCCTCGCCCATGCCAAAACCAATTTCCAAAATCAGCGGGGCTGATGCACGCTCTGGGCCAAATGCTGCTGTCAGGTCCAGCACCTGGGGCGAGTAGGGGAGCACAAAGCGCGGGCCCAGGTCTTCAATGGCCCGCAGTTGGCCCGTGGTGGCGCGCCCAGCGCGGGTGACAAAGGTTTTGATGGTGCGCAAAAAGGGTTTGTCGCTGGGCATGCCTTCCCCGCTGTGCATCGGCGTGGGGGTGGCGGCAGGGGTGGGCGCGAGCGGGTCCGTCGACGCGGGTGGGGTGCTTGGGTTCATCAGGCGGCCGATTCTAGGGCCGCTGTATGCCATGCAGGCTGGGTGGGGTGCCGGGCTGGGGGCGCGTTCTCGGGCTCAAAGCACCAACATGCTCGACATGGACAAGGTGTCAATGTGCATCAAGTCGTCATCGGGTGATGTCGCCAACCAAGTCTGGGCGGCCCAGGCCAGTACCAGCACCGAGGCCATGGCCAGCCATTTTTGGCGTGGCGCGATCCAAGTCAACACGCCCCATGCGCTTGGTGCTGTGCGTGCTGTGCCTGCACCCATGCGGGCCACGGTTTGGTCGACAAAGCTGGGCGGCAATGGGGGCGCTTGGTTGGACTGCAACAAAGCTTTGAGGGAACGGTCCGGATCATTCATGGCCCATGGCTTTCAGGTGGTGTTGGAGGTTGATTTTGGCGCGGTGCAGCAACTGGTGG
>CANJUS010000126.1:0-5311 GCA_947477505.1 Comamonadaceae bacterium
GGCGTTCATGGCGATGTTGCCGCCAATGCAAGACGCCTCGGCAGATGTCGGGTCCACGGCAAACACAAAACCAGCGCGCTCGGCCGCATCGGCCACGCGCTGTGTGACCACGCCGGCCTCGGTCCAGATGGTGGGCACGGGGTGGTCAATGCCCGGCAAGCTGATGTGCTCGACCTCGGTCATGGTTTCGAGCTTTTCGGTGTTGATGACCGCGCTCTTCCAGGTCAGCGGAATGGCCCCGCCCGTGTAACCCGTGCCGCCGCCACGCGGGATGATGGTCAAGCCCAACTCGATACATGCCTTGACCAGGGTGGCCATTTCCACCTCGGAGTCGGGGGTCAGCACCACAAACGGGTATTCGACGCGCCAATCGGTGGCATCGGTCACGTGTGACACGCGGCTCAAGCCATCGAACTTGATGTTGTCGGCGGCGGTGCACTTGCGCAGTACCCGTTGGGCTTTGCGCCGCAAGGTGGCCATGCGCTCAAAGTTTTGTGCGAAACCGTCAACAGCCGCACCAGCGGCCTCGAGCAAACGACCAACCCACACATCGCGCTGCGCATCGTCGCTGGGCGTGCGGCGCTTTTGCACCTCGCCCAAGCGGTGGTGCAAGGCCTCGACCAACAAACGCCTTCGCCCCGGGTTGTCAAGCAAATCGTCTTGCAAATACGGGTTGCGCTGCACCACCCAAATGTCACCGAGCACCTCATAGAGCATGCGCGCGGAGCGGCCAGTGCGCCGCTCTTGGCGCAAGCGCTCGAGCCAATCCCAGGCTGGCTCGCCCAGCAAACGCATCACGATCTCTCGGTCAGAGAACGAGGTGTAGTTGTAGGGGATTTCGCGCAACCTGGGGCTGCTGTCGGCTTGTGACAACAACTGGTGCAGGGGGGTAGGTGCGTTCATATAGGTAGGAGCGAATGTTAACGCACGGCGGTATTTCCCCTGTCTCATAAGCCCATTGGCAAAGCCTGGTCGACCATGCACCCGACCCCTGTGGCCACGACAATGCCCCCATGACCCCAGCAGCATCAACAACGGCCTGGCCTTACCCTTTTTGGATTGCACACCGTGGGGCGGGCCAACTCGCGCCAGAAAACACCCAAGTGGCCTTTGAATATGGGGCCCACCTGGGCTTTGCCATGTTTGAGTGTGACGTGCAACTCAGCGCCGATGGCGTGCCCTTTTTGCTGCACGATTTGCATTTGACGCGCACCACCAATGGCGATGGGCTGGCCGCCGGCAAACCCTGGTCTTACCTGTCTGGCTTGGACGCGGGGCGCTGGCACGGACCCGCCCACGCCGGTCAAAGGCTGCTGCGCCTGGATGCCTTGTCCCAATGGATCATCGCCAACGGACATGCGCTCAATATAGAGATCAAACCCGCACCCAACCAAGCGCAAACCTGCGGCGCGCAAGTGGCGCGCGCTGCCCAAACCCTGTGGGTCCACAGCGACATCAAGCCCGTATTGAGCTCGTTTTCAGTTGACGCCTTGCAAGCCGCTGGCCACGCAGCGCCCAATTTGCCGCGCGCATTGCTGATGGATGCGGGGTCTCCCCCACCGCTGACCCAAGCCATTGAACTCGGTTGCGCGGCGGTGGTGATGCACCGATCGCTGTGCAGCGCCCGCCTGATCGACCAAGCGCACCAAGCCGGGTTGCGGGCCTGGGCTTACACCGTCAATGAAACCGGTCAGGCACTGCAACTCACCCAATGGGGCATTGATGGCCTGATCACCGATGAGGTAACGCGATTTAGCGCCGCCAAGCGCGCATGAGCACCCACTGGCTGCTGGCGCAAACCACCACCATGGCCGCATAAGTGCTCATTTTTCCGTCGTTCCCCCAAAACCACAGACCGGCCAACAAAACAACCAGCGCTGCCAAGGCATTGAAGGCGAAACGCCGCCTTAAATCCAACAAAATGGCCTGCCCAACCAAAAAAGGCCCACCCAAACTGACCAAAGCGGCCACCGCCAGAGCGGGCGCGGTAAAGTGCAGGATGTGCCAAAGGGCGTCGTAGGCGTTCATAGCTTTCAAATTTTATAATTCAATTCATGGCAGTCTGGGCCTTGGGCCTCAATCACAACACAGCGCCGCTGGACATGCGGGGCAAGTTTGCCTTTGCGTTGGACCAAATTGGCCCCACCTTGTCGGGTTTGCGCAGTGCCTTCACCGACCAAAGCGAAGCCGCCATTCTCTCCACTTGCAACCGGACCGAGATTTATTGCGCTGGCCCCACCCCAGACATGGCGCAAACGCTGCATTGGCTGGCCCAGTCTGGCGGCGTGTCGGCCCAAGACCTGCATGCCCACACCTATGCGCTGGAAAACGCCAACGCCGCGCGCCACGCTTTTCGCGTGGCCAGTGGACTCGATTCGATGGTGCTGGGCGAAGCCCAAATTTTGGGCCAAATGAAAGACGCGGTGCGCGCCGCCGATGAAGTTGGCGCTTTGGGCACCACCTTGAACCAACTGTTCCAGCGCTCGTTTGCCGTGGCCAAAGAGGTGCGAACCAACACCGAAATTGGTGCCCACTCCATCAGCATGGCTGCGGCCAGCGTTCGGCTGTCAATGCAACTGTTCGAAGACATCGGCAAGATCCGTGTGCTGTTTGTGGGTGCAGGCGAAATGATTGAGCTTTGCGCCACCCACTTTGCGGCCAAAAACCCCCAATCCATCACCGTGGCCAACCGCACCATGGAGCGCGGCGAACGCTTGGCCAGCCTGTTTGGGGGCGATGTGATGCGCTTGGCCGACCTGCCCGATCGCTTGCATGAGTTTGACGCGGTCATCAGCTCCACCGCCAGCACCCTGCCCTTGATTGGCCTGGGCGCTGTAGAGCGGGCCCTGAAAAAGCGCCGCCAGCGTCCGATGATCATGGTCGACTTGGCGGTACCGCGCGACATTGAACCCGAAGTGAAAAACCTGCGCGACGTTTACCTGTACACGGTGGACGATTTGGCCAGCGTGGTGCAAACCGGCCAAGCCAATCGCCAAGCTGCTGTGGCCCAGGCCGAGACCATCATCGATGCAGGCGTGCAAAGCTTTTTGCATTGGCTGGACCAGCGCGGCCAGGTGCCACTGATCCAACAACTCAATGCGCAGGCGCAGGCCTGGCGACAAGCCGAGTTGCAGCGTGCCCGCAAACAACTGGCCAAAGGCGAAGACATCGACGACGTGCTTGAAACCCTGGCCCGGGGCTTGACCCAAAAAATGCTGCATGGCGCCATGACCGAGCTGCACGCCAACGACAACCAAGCGCGCGATCGCGCCCGCCTGGCGATCGAGCAGTTTTTCCTGCGCAACAGCCGTTAGCTCGGCCCACCCGTGAAAGAATTTTTGCGCGCTCAACTTGAGCGCTACAC
This sequence comes from Comamonadaceae bacterium, assembly GCA_947477505.1. Lineage (GTDB taxonomy): Bacteria > Pseudomonadota > Gammaproteobacteria > Burkholderiales > Burkholderiaceae_C > Limnohabitans. The sequence goes on from CANJUS010000126.1 coordinate 3,365, forward strand.
CCAACGCTTGGCCGAGCTTGATTTTTTGCTCTCGCGCGAAGACATCATGAAGGACCTGCAGGGCTTCATGGCTTTGTCGCGCGAACGCACCGATGTGGGCGCGGTGGCCCAACGCTACTTACAACACCAGCAGCGCCAAGCCGACGCCCAAGCCGCCGAAGGCTTGCTCAGCCACGAAGACGCTGACATGCGTGCCTTGGGCCAAGAAGAGGCCGCGCAAGCCGGACAAGACATGGCCCGACTGGAGGCCGAGTTACAGCGCATGCTGCTGCCCAAAGACCCCGAGGACGAGCGCACGGCTTACTTGGAGATCCGTGCTGGCACTGGCGGCGACGAGTCAGCCCTGTTTGCCGCTGACTTGCTGCGCATGTACACCCGCTGCGCCGAGCGCCGGGGCTGGCGCGCGAGCCTGATGAGCGAGTCCCCCAGCGACCTGGGCGGCTACAAAGAAGTGGTGTTGCGCGTTGAGGGCGACCACGCCTATGGCTGGCTGCGCCTGGAGTCGGGCGGCCACCGCGTGCAGCGCGTGCCCACCACCGAGTCGCAAGGGCGCATCCACACCAGCGCCTGCACAGTGGCCGTGATGCCCGAGCCCGATGAGGCCAGCACCGTGCAAATCAACCCGGCCGACCTGCGCATCGACACCTACCGTGCCAGCGGCGCAGGTGGGCAGCACATCAACAAAACCGACTCGGCTGTGCGCGTCACCCACTTGCCCACCGGCATCGTGGCCGAATGCCAAGACGACCGCTCGCAACACCGCAATAAGGCCAAGGCCTTGCAGGTGCTGGCCGCGCGCATCCAGGAAAAAGAGCGCAGCGAGCGCTCGGCCAAAGAGGCTGCCACGCGCAAAGGCCTGATTGGCAGCGGCGACCGCAGCGACCGCATCCGCACCTACAACTTTCCACAAGGGCGACTGACCGACCACCGCATCAACCTGACCTTGTACAAATTGGGCCAAGTGATGGAGGGCGACCTCGACGACGTCTTGCAAGCCCTGCACAACGCCCGCGAAGCCGAACAACTGCAGGCACTGGGCCTGGACGGACCGCCATGACGCTGGGCGAGGCCTTGCGCCAAGCCCAAGCCCTGGGGCTGGCGCGGCTTGACGCCCAGTGGTTGCTGCTGGCCTTGCTGGACCGGCCCGCCCAAGACCGCGCCTGGCTGCTCGCGCACGACGAGCAAACCCTGCCCGCGCCCGCCGCAGAGCGCTGGCCAGGTTTGATCGCCCAGCGCAGCCAAGGCGTGCCGCTGGCTTACCTGACCGGGCGCAAAACCTTTTACGACCTGGATTTGCAAGTGGATGCCCGCGTACTCGACCCGCGGGCCGACACTGAAACCCTGGTTGACTGGGCTGTCGAGCGTGTGCGAGAGCTCACATCAGCTGCTGTGCTGGACCTGGGCACCGGCAGTGGCGCAGTGGCCTTGGCCATCGCCCACCAGTGCCCCCAAGCCCAGGTCAGCGCCAGCGACATCAGCGCCGACGCGCTGGCGGTGGCCCAAGCCAATGCCCAGCGGCTGGGCCTGCGCGTGCAATTTGCCTTGGGCAACTGGTTCACGCCATGGACAGGCCAGCGCTTTGACCTGATTGCATCCAACCCGCCCTATGTGGCCGAAGCCGACCCGCATTGGCCGGGCCTGCGCCACGAGCCGCGCCTGGCCCTGGTGGCGGGCCCCAATGGGCTGGATGCCTTGCGCAGCTTGGTATCCCACGCCAGTGACCACCTGCACCCCGGGGGCTGGCTGTTGCTGGAACACGGACACCACCAAGCCGACGCGGTGCAATCCTTGCTGCGGGCACAAGGCTGGCAACAGGTGCAAAGCCGTTTGGACGAAGCGGGCATCCGCCGCTGCACCGGCGCTTGCACCCCAGGGGTGAAATAATGCTGAAATTGTCGAAACGGATTGGAGACAGAGATGAGTGATGTGATGCAACGCATTGACGAA
>CANJUS010000127.1:0-5308 GCA_947477505.1 Comamonadaceae bacterium
ATCACCGTGCTGCACGGCGTGCCCACGCAAATGGTGATGCTGGTGGCTACCGATTTGAGTCAATACGACTTGAGCAGTTTGCGCTGTGGTTTTTATGGTGGTCAGACCTTGGCCGACGATGTCACGCGCAAGTGCATGGCCTTGTTTCCGGATTACTTTGGCAATATTTACGGTTCCACAGAGGCTTTGGCCGTGACTGTTTGCGATTACCGCAGGCGGCCTGAAAAGTTAGGCAGTGTGGGGCAGGCTGCGGTCAATATGGAGGTGCGCGTCATCCGCAATGACAGCGTGGACCCCCATCAGGTTTGCAGCGCCGGAGAAATTGGTCAATTGATTGCGCGCGGTCCTTCCTTGTTCACCGAGTACTGGGGCTTGCCCGACAAAACCGCAGAGACGCTTCGCAACGGATGGTATTTTTCTGGTGACGCGGCCGTGGCGGACAGTGAGGGCTTCATCACCGTGATGGGCCGCATGGACCACACCATCAAAAGTGGTGGCGAAAACATCCACCCATCGGAGATTGAAAACATATTGTTTCAACACCCAGGTGTGGCCAACGCGGCAGCGGTGGGCTTGCCCAGCCATAAGTGGGGTCAAGTGGTGTGTGCGGCCATTGTGCGCAAAGACCCGTTGCTCGATGCCAGCGCCATGGATGCTTTTTGCCTTCAAAACCCGGACTTGGCCGCATTCAAGCGACCGCGCCATTACTTCTTCATTGATGTGATTCCTTCCAACCCCACAGGCAAGGTCGAGCGTGGCAAGCTCAAAGACCTGCTCATGGCGCAATTGCCCCATCCCTTGGAATAAATCATGCCTGCTTTGTTCATCATTCAAGCCCAACTCAGCCCCGACCCTGAGTTCATGGCGCGCTACAAGCAGTACCAAGCCCAGGTACAGCCTTTGATGGCCGTGCATGGCGGCAAGGTTTTGGCCATTGGACGCGATTTGGAGGTCATGGAAGGGCATCACGATGGCCAGCGCTTGATCGTATTGGAGTTCCCCAGCATGGAACATTTGAAAGCCTTTTGGCATTCGAAAGAATATGCGCAGATCAAACCTTTGCGCGAAAACGGTGCCCAAGTGCAAGCCTGGGCGGTGCCCACCATGACCTAGCCCAGCCATCGCTGGACATATCTCAAAGCATATTTCTCAATAGACCCAGGAGACCGAAATCCATGACCGACTTGTTTTCACCCATCAAACTGGGCGACCTTCAGCTGGACAACCGCATTTGGATGGCACCGCTGACCCGTTCGCGTGCCACACCAGAGCGGGTGCCGACACCCATGATGACCGAGCACTATGTGCAAAGGGCTTCTGCCGGCTTGATCATTGCAGAGGCCACCAATGTGGCCTTGCGCTCCAACGCTTGGGAGTGCACGCCAGGCATTTTCACCGCCGAGCAAATCAATGCTTGGCGCGCACTGGTCGATGAAGTTCACCAAGCCGGGGGCAAGATTGCCCTGCAGTTGTGGCACGGTGGCCGCGTGGCAGCAGACAGCCGAGAGCAACCCGACCCCCCTTTGTCGCCATCCGGTGTCAACGACAACGTCGAGGCCATCACGGTTTGGGGTCGCGACGAGCAAGGCATTTTTCGCAAGAAAACGGCCTGCCCCTCACGGGCCATGACCCTGGCTGAAGTTGAAGACACCATTGCCGCATTTGGCCGTGCGGCCCGAGCTGCCCGTGAAGTCGGCTTTGATGGGGTGCAATTGCACGCTGCCAATGGCTATTTGCCGCATCAGTTTTTGTCGCCCTATTTGAACCGCCGCACAGATGCCTATGGCGGTTCACCGCAAGCGCGTGCGCAATTTGCGTTGCAAGCCATGCGCGCGATGATTGCCGAGTTTCCTGCCGGGCGCGTGGGCATGCGCATTTCCCCATTCACGACATTCAACGGTGCTCTGGACCCCGATCCAGTCCCCACCTATCGCTATTTGGTCGATGAGTTGGCCCGCCACGGCATGGGCTGGTTAGAGTTGGCGGACACCAATTTTTGGGCTGGTCAATTTGACCGCGATCAAATGCTTTCGCTCACGCGCCCCGTGTTTGACGGGCCCATCATTGCCAATGGGGGGATTGATCCTCAGACGGCACAAACTTTGATTGGCAATGGGTCAATTGACGCGGTCTCATTTGGCCGCTTGTGGATGGCCAACCCCGATTTGCCAGAGCGCATCCGAGCCGAGGGACCGTACCACAAAGCCATCACCAAACGCTTTTACGGGGGCGGGCCTGATGGGTACAACGATTACCCTACTTTGGCCCAAGAGAAAAGTTTGGCTTGAACCGTTTCAGATAAACACACCCAGGAGAAAAAATGATCACAGCACGCGAAATAGGTCCCCAACGCTATCGCACTTCGTATGGCCGTTACTTTGAAGATTTCCAAGTCGGCGATGTCTACGAGCACCGCCCTGGGCGCACCTTGACCGACCAAGACAACATCAGTTTTGCACTGCTGACGATGAACCAGCACCCGATGCACTGTGACATGGAGTTCGCCAAGAAAAGCGAGTTCGGCCGCTTGCTCATCAACAGCCCTTTGTCATTGGCTGTGGTGGTGGGGATGACGGTCAATGACGTGAGCGCCAAAGCCATCGCCAATTTGGGTTGGAAAGATATCAAACTCAGCGGACCAGTGTTTGCGGGTGACACCTTGTATGCAGAAACCCAGGTGCTGGACAAACGCGAGTCCAAGTCACGTCCTCACCAGGGCATCGTGACGGTGCGCACCCGTGGCCTGAATCAAGACGGGGTCGAAATCATGTCCTTTGAGCGCATCATATTGGTGGCCTGTCGCGGTCATGCGGTGGACGATTAAAGCGGGCATTGGGCATGCAACATCCTGGCCTCACCGAACCCCTGACGGACCGTCCCATTGCGGCCCAATATGCGCATTGGGCAACCACCTTGCAGTGGCGCGACATGCCGCCCGATGTGGTGGCACAAGCGCAGCATTTGATATTGGACGCCCTGGGCATAGCCCTGGCATCCGGGCGTTATCCGTTCGCGCAACAAACATTGCTGGCCATGCAAGATCTTTGTCCCAGCACAGGGCCGGTACCTGTGTTTGGCATGAAAACCCATTTGCCTGCGCGTGATGCGGCATTGATCAATGGTTTGTTGGTGCATGGGCTTGACTATGACGATACCCACCCTGGCAGCGTCGTGCACGCCACGGCATCCGTGTTTGCAGCGGCGTTCAGTGTGGCCTGTCAACAAGACAGCTCGGGTGAAGAATTGTTGCTGGCGTATGTGGCTGGCATGGAAGTGGCCACCCGTGTGGGTTTGGTCGCTGGTGGCGTATTTCACAAAGCTGGGTTTCACCCTACCGCAGTGGCAGGTATTTTTGGCTGTGTCGTCGCTGCTGCAAGGCTGTGGGGATTGGACGCATCACAAACCGTGCATGCCCAAGGCATTGCTTTGTCGATGGCAGGTGGAACATTGGAATTTTTGAAAGAGGGCGCTGGCACCAAACGCTTTCATCCCGGTTGGGCAGCCTCCAGCGCCATTGTTGCGGTGGCCTTGGCGCGGCGTGGCATGAGTGGCCCATCGACCACTTATGAAGGCCAATACGGTTTGTATGCCAGCCATTTGGGCTCGGCCCTGACGTCATGCCAACTGCCACTGGCCACGCAAGGCCTGGGTGTGGATTGGGAAGTGTTGCGCGTGGCCGTCAAACCCATTCCAGCGTGCCACTTTGTGCATGCTTGTATCGATGCTGCCACTGCTTTGCGCCCTTCATTGGCCAGCGGCCAACTCTCGCACATTGTGGCCCGCGTGGCCCAAGGTTTTGTGCCTGTGGTTTGTGAACCGGTGGCCCAAAAGCGCCGACCTTCTAATGCCTATGAAGCCCAGTTCAGCGTGCAATACGGCATCGCCACGGCTTTGCGCTACGGCAAATTTGGCTTGCAAGCTTTAGAGACCCAAGCCATGCAAGACCCCGCCACTTTGGCATTGGCAGACTTGGTTCGCTATGAAGTTGACCCTGACGCCAATTACCCCAAGTATTTTCCTGGCGAGGTGGTGCTGCACTTCACAGATGGCCGCCAGGTGGCCCACAAAGAACCGATCAACCGCGGTGCCCCGGGCAGACCGATTGCACACGTCGACATCGTGGCCAAGTTCATGGACAACGCCACACTGGCTTGGTCGGCCACTGCGGCCAACCAATTGCGCGATCGTGTTTTGAACTTGACGCACCAGCGCGCCCGCGATCTTGCCCTTGACCTGGGCGCTTGAATAAAACTTCAACAAGGAACACGACATGAAGCCAAACCCAGCAAATTCGCCCCCCCCACCAGTGCTGCAAGGTTTGCGCATTTTGTCGGTCGAGCAGTATGGTGCAGGACCATTTGGCACCCAGTATCTGGCTGATTTGGGCGCAGAGGTCATCAAAATCGAGAACCGCAAAGACGGAGGTGATGTGGGCCGCATGGTGGGTCCCCATTTTTTTGGGCCTGGCGACAGCCACTTTTACCAATCCTTCAGCCGCAATAAAAAAAGCCTGACCCTGGACCTCAAGCACCCCGAAGGCCAAGCGGTGTTGCACCAACTCGCACGCGACGCCGATGTGGTGTTCAACAACTTGCGCGGTGACTTACCTGCCAAGCTGGGCCTCACGCACAAGCAACTCGCTATGGTCAAGCCATCACTGGTGTGTGCCCACCTTTCGGCATATGGGCGAACCGGTTCGCGAGCCAATTGGCCGGGTTACGACTATTTGATGCAGGCTGAGGCAGGTTATTTATCTATCACGGGCGAGCCCGATGGCCCACCCACCCGTGCAGGTTTGTCCATCGTGGACTACATGACCGGAACCACCGCTGCACTGGCCATGCTCGCTGGTGTGCTGTCTGCACGGCAAACGGGTCAAGGGCGTGATGTGGATGTCAGTCTTTATAGCGTGGCCATGTACAACTTGGCCTACTTGGCCACTTGGTACCTCAACAAAGGCGTGGTCACAGGGCGCCAAGCGCGCTCAGGTCATCCTTCGTTGGTGCCCAGCGAGTTGTACCGCACCCAGGATGGTTGGATGTTTGTGATGTGCAACAAAGAAAAATTTTGGAGCGTGTTGTGTGAAAAGATCAATCGCCCTCAGTGGGTGAATGATGAACGATTTGGCAGTTTTGCAGCCCGATTGAAAAACCGACATGAACTTAATTTGGCTTTGGACGAGGTGCTACAGCAGCAAACCACCGCCCATTGGTTGCATGTGTTCGCGGGTCAGGTGCCGTCATCGGCGGTCAATGATGTGGCACAAGCCTTGGACAACGACTTTGCTCAGGAGATGGGCGTGGTCGTC
>CANJUS010000128.1:0-5265 GCA_947477505.1 Comamonadaceae bacterium
CGTGCACCAACACAGCGATTTTGTCGGCCAACTCAAACACCACCCCCATGTCATGCTCAACCATCAGCAAGGTTTTGCCTTGGGTCACTTGTCGGATTAAGTCAACAAAGTGGCGTGTTTCGCTGCGGCTCATGCCGGCAGTGGGCTCATCAAGCAACAACACCCCAGAGTTGCTGCCCAGTGTGACGCCCAGTTCCAAAGCACGCTGCTCCGCATAGGTCAGGTTCATGGCCATGCTGTGGCGTTTGTGGCCCAAGCCCAGTTGGTCGAGCAAGGCTTCCGTGCGCTCGTTGGCGTCTTTCATGCCCGATAAAAGCTTCCAGCAACTGTAGCCGTGGCCCAACGACCACAGCACGCTGCAACGCAGGTTTTCATACACCGACATGCCCGCAAACAAATTGGTGATTTGAAAGCTGCGCGCCAAACCCATGCGGTGGATGGCGTGCGCAGGCAAGCCATCAATGCGCTGGCCATGCAATTCGATGCGCCCTTGTTGGGGTTGCAACTTGCCGCTGATGAGGTGAAACAAAGTGGATTTGCCAGCGCCATTGGGGCCGATGATGGCCACCCGTTCGTTGGTTTGCACCTCCAAATCAACCCCTTGGATGACTGCCGTGTTGCCAAAGCGCTTGTGCACGCCACGCAGGCTCAAGGCGGCTGTCATGGCTTGCCCTGTCGTTGAAGCGGCTCGAGTTCAGCCAAAGCTTGCTGCCAGCGCCGTTTAAAAAAGGCCAAGCAGGCCAGCCCTGAGACCAAAGCCAATGCAGCCGCCAACCAAGGCAAGGCCTGTTCGGTGTCCCATGGCCTGCCCAGCCAGCGCATCGGCTGACCGGTCGTGGATTGCAGTTGTTGATGATAAAAAAATTCGATGGCACTGGTCGCCCCCAAGCAGGCCAATGCAGCACTGGCCAGCATTGCCCCATACCAGCCCCACAAACGGGCACCAGCATGAGCGGACATCCAGCGCAGGTGCCACACGCCAATGCTGGCCAGACCACCGGGCGCATACATCACCATGCCGACAAACAGCAAGCCCAGGTACAACAGCCAAGCGCCAGACCATTCGGACAACAAAACGCCAGACACCACCATGCCCACCGCACCGATGATGGGGCCAACAAAAAAACCAGATCCACCCAAAAATGTGAACAACAAATAGGCCCCAGATCGGGCCGCGCCCACCACCTCGGCGGTGACAATTTCAAAGTGCACCACGGCCATGCCACCAGAGACACCGGCAAAAAAACCAGCGATGATGAATGCCAAGTAACGCACACGCTGGGGCTGGTAGCCAATGAAAGACAAGCGTTCGGCGTTGTCACGTACGGCGTTGAGCAAACGCCCCAGAGGCGTTTGGGTGAAGGCGTACATCAAGCCCACACACACCCAGGTGTAGGCCCCAATCAAAAAATAAACCTGGGTTTGCGACTTGAAATCCACGCCCCACACTGGCAGGCCCTGAACGCGGTTGCCAGACAATCCCGCCTCGCCACCAAAAAAATCCGAAAACATCAGGGACATGGCAAACACCAACTCGGCCAAGCCCAAGGTGATCATGGCCAAAGTGGTGCCCGATTTGCGGGTCGTCACAAACCCCAAAACCACTGCAAAGCCCATGCCGCAAATGCCCCCCACCAAAGGGATCAGGCTGATGGGCACCGGCCACCCGCCAGCGCCCGACCATTGCAGCACGTGCATGGCCATGTAAGCCCCAAGCCCCGTATAGACAGCATGGCCAAAGCTCAGCATGCCCCCTTGGCCGAGCAAGATGTTGAAGGACAGACAAGCCACCATGGCAATGCCCATTTGGGTCAACACGGCTTGCGAAAAAGGGCTGCCAAAGAACCAAGGTGCAACTGCGATCAAAGCCGCAAAAAACACCATCCATCGACCGGGATGATTGGGTTGGGCTCGCGCAGGGTGCTCAGGGGTGGGGCGGGTCATGGCTCAGTCCTCACGGGTGCCCATCAAGCCCTTGGGCCTGATCATCAACATCAACACCAAAAACAGGTAAGGCAAGATGGGGGCCGCCTGAGACAAGGTCAAATTCATCCACGAACCAGAGGCCATGCTGGCACTTTGGGGCAAGCCCAGCCTGAGCCACAGGTCTGTCAGGGACAGGTCAACGGCAACCGCCAAGGTTTGGACCGTTCCGATCAACACCGAGGCCCAAAACGCACCAGCCAAGGAACCCAAGCCACCCATGACAATGACCACAAAGGTCACCGATCCGACCGTGGCGGCCATGGATGGTTCGGTCACAAAGGTGCTGCCCCCAATCACCCCGGCCAAAGCGGCCAAACCCGTGCCCACGCCAAACACCACCATGAACACCCGCGGTACGTTGTGCCCCAAGGTTTGCACCGCTTGCGGATGGGTCAATGCGGCTTGGATGACCAAGCCCACGCGGGTGCGGGTGATCAGCGCCCACAAGCACAGCACCATGGCCACGGCCACGCCCATCATGAAAGCGCGGGTGGCGGGGAATGGCGAGCACACCACCGCACCTTGGCAGATGGCCTCGGGGGCCGCACCCCAAAGCCATTGAATGGTGCTGGCCCCACTGCCACCGACCAGGGTGAAAGCCGGGCCTTGCAACCAAGCAGGGGGCGCAAATGCCACGGCTGAGCGACCCCACAGCAGTTGCACCACTTCCAACACCACATAGGCCAGGCCAAAGGTGATGAGCAACTCTGGCACATGGCCATGGGCGTGAACGCGGCGCAACAGGTATTTTTCAAATGCCGCGCCCAGCAAACCCACGACCAAGGGGGCCAACACCAAGGCAGGCAAAAATCCCCACAGCTGGTTCAGGCTGTAACCCAGATACGCCCCCAGCATGTAAAAACTGGCGTGGGCGAAATTGAGCACCCCCATCATGCTGAAGATCAAGGTCAGCCCGGCGCTGAGCATGAACAGCAACAAGCCATAGCTCACCCCATTGAGCAAAGAAATCAGAAAAAACTCCATGGCTAAAAAACAAAACCTGCGGTGAGGTGATCCATCACCCGTTCAAGGCAAAGGGGCATTGCGTTGTGTCAGGGGGTTTTCATCTGGCAACTGGTGGGGGTGCTGGAGATATATGGCTCGAAGGTTTTGACCGGCACCAAGGTCATGCCGGTGTTCTCCGGGTTGTACGGGTATTTTTGATCGGCCTTTTGCCAAACCGACATGAACAGGGTTTGCTGCAACTGGTGGTCGAGTTTGCGCATTTCTACTTCGCCGTTGAAGCTTTTGATTTTCAAGCCGTGCATTGCCGCTGCGACCTTGACCGGATCGGTCGACTGGGCCTTGGCCATGGCCGCGCTCAGGTAATTGAAAATGTGGATGGCCGACCCGGTGTAGAAATCGTCCTTGTATTTGGTTTGAAACTCTTTCATCCATTGGGCCATTTGGCCGCCCATGTTGTAGTGGTTATAGGCAATTTGGTACACCCGGCCCTCGCCACCTTTGCCCAAGGCCGTGGGGGTGCCGGTCACTCCTGTGTAGTAGGTGAAAAACTTGCCATTGAAGCCCCCTTCGTTGGCGGCCTTGATCAACAAGGCCAGGTCAGAGCCCCAATTGCCGGTGATCACCGTGTCGGCCCCAGAGGCCTTGATCTTGGCAATGTATGGGGCGAAATCACGCACCTGGGCCAAGGGGTGGAGGTCTTCGCCCACAAATTGGATGTCTGGGCGCTTGCGGGCTATGGTTTCTTTGGCGTACTTGGCCACTTGGTGACCATGGGAGTAATTTTGGTTGAGCAAGTAGATTTTTTTGATCTCTGGCAAGTCTTTCATGAAACTGCTCATGGCCTCCATCTTCATGGAGGTGTCGGCGTCAAAACGAAAATGCCAGTAACTGCATTTGCTGTTGGTGAAGTCGGGGTCTACCGCCGAGTGGTTGAGGTACACCACCTCCTTGCCGGGGTTGCGTTCGTTGTGTTTGTTGATGGCGTCGATCAAAGCGCCCGCCACGGACGATCCGTTGCCTTGGGTGATGTAGCGCACGCCCTGGTCCATGGCCGCTTTGAGGGCATTGAGGCTCTCTGCGGGGCTTAATTTGTTGTCTATGCCAATGACTTCAAATTTGACGCCTGCCGGGTTGTTTTGGCTGAATTTGTCGGCAAAAAATTGAAAGCTCTTGAGCTGATTGGAACCGACCGGGGCCATCAAGCCCGACAAGGGGTCGATCCATGCCACTTTGACGGTCTCGCCTTTTTGGGCGTGGGCCAGACAGGCCATCCACATCGCTCCCAAGCACATGGTCCAACGCAAAATGATTGGCATGAGAATCTCCTGAATTTTTCAAGCACAAAGAATGGCTATTTTCCGCCACGAATGACGCGCTCGGCACGGGGGTAAGCCCTGAAACATGCAGGGCAACCATCAAGTCGGCGAAGGCAGGCGATAGTCTTTCAACTGTTCACGCAAATGGGTTTTGAGCATTTTGCCGGTGGCCCCCAAGGGGATGGCTTGGACAAACACCACATCATCAGGAATTTGCCATTTCGCTGTTTTGCCTTGGTAAAAAGCCAGCAAGGTGGCCGCATCCAGTTGGCTATCGGGCTTTTTGACCACCACCACGATGGGGCGCTCGTCCCACTTGGGGTGGGCCACACCGATGCAAGCGGCCATTTGGACGCCGGGGTGCGCCATGGCGATGTTTTCAATGTCGATGGAGCTGATCCATTCGCCACCTGACTTGATGACGTCTTTGCTGCGGTCGGTGATTTGCATGAAGCCATCGGGGTCGATGGAGGCCACGTCGCCAGTCGGGAACCATCCATTGACCAAGGGACTGGGGCCTTCTTGGCGGTAGTACTCGGCCAAGACCCAGGGCCCTTTGACCAGCAAGTCGCCAGTGGCCTGGCCATCCCAGGGCAACTCTTGCCCGTCTGGGTCGATGATCTTCATGTCGATGCCATAAATACATCGGCCTTGTTTGAGGCGAATCTGCGTTTGGATCTCGGGGTCAAGGCTCAGGTGCTTATTTTTCAAAGTGCACACCGTGCCCAAGGGGCTCATTTCGGTCATGCCCCATGCGTGCAAAACCTCGACCCCATAGTCATTTTTAAAGGCGTGGATCATGGCTGGCGGGCAGGCGGAGCCGCCGATCACGGTGCGCTGCAAGGTACTGAACCGCAAGCCTTTGGGGGCCATGTGGCTGAGCATCATTTGCCACACGGTAGGGACACCGGCGGCAAAGGTCACGCCCTCGGTTTCAATCAGACCATAGACGGATGCGCCATCCAAGGCCGGGCCAGGAAAAACCAATTTGGCCCCC
>CANJUS010000129.1:0-5242 GCA_947477505.1 Comamonadaceae bacterium
CGGAATGGTGAAATTCAAAAAGTTGAGCATGCCGATGGTCAGCGTGAAAGCCACGGCCACAAAAGCCAAAACGCCGCCGAGCATCAGGCCATTGATGATTTGTTGAATAAGTTGCAATGGATTCAATTCAAATGGATTGAATCCATCATGCCAGAAAACGATTCTCTCTGCGATAGGAAAAGCCCTTAACATCCCTGTGTTTTGCGTACGGCTTTGGTGCCCATTTGGTCCCAAGCAGTGCGCCCAGCTTGACACTGAACCAACCCATCAACGGAGTCCCGACATGCCCCACTCGAAACCTGCCCTGCCCACAGACCTCGCCCAACAGCGTTTGTTGCTCGTTGGTGGCTGTGGTGGCATTGGCCGCGCGGTCGCGCACGCAGCGGTGCAAGCCGGGGCCAAAGTGACGGTGCTGGACCTGCCCGCATCGATTGCGCGTCACCCCGTGCCCGGCGTGCAGTTGTTGCCGGTGGATGCCAACGACCCCACCAGCGTTGACCAGGCCGTGGCCCAAGCCAGCGCGCACATGGGCGGCATCGATGGCTGCGTGAATTTGGTGGGCTTCATGTCCGAACAACAACCCTTGGCAGACATGCCCACCGCGGTGTGGCAAGAGGTGATGCGCGGCAACTTGGACGCTGCGTTTTACATCTCGCGCGCCGTGCTGCCCCATTTGCGTGCCAGCGCGCACGGCAGTTTGGTGCACATCTCGTCGGGCCTGGGGGCTTGGGCCCGGCCGCTGTACGGGGCCTACGGTCCGGCCAAAGCGGGCATGCTGTTGTTGATGCGCCAATTGGCGTTGGAAAACGCACCCCAGGTGCGCGTCAATGCAGTGGCACCGGGCGCAGTAGACACCGCGTTTTTGCGCGGCGGCACAGGGCGCTCGGACGAGCAAGGCGAGCCGCCCATCCCCACCCAAGCCTTGGCCAAACTGGTGCCCATGGGGCGCGTGGCCGAACCCGAAGACATCGTGGGGCCAGTGCTGTTTTTGCTCTCCAGTGCCTCGGCCTACATGACCGGCCAAACCCTGTTCGTCAACGGTGGCGCCTACATGCCTTGAAACGACGCCCCATTTTTTTGGAGACCCCAACATGACCATGTCAATGAACCCATCCCACCGACTGCGATTGCGCTGGGCTTTGGCCCTGTGCGCGAGTGTGTTGGCCCCCATGTCTTTTGCCGCCGATGACGCCTTTCCCAGCAAACCCATCCGCGTGATCGTGCCCTTCACCACCGGCGGCGTGGCCGACACCAGCGCACGCTTGGTGGCCGAGCACCTGGGTCGGCGGCTGAATCAGCAAATCGTCATCGACAACAAACCCGGCGCATCGGGCAACATCGGCATGGCCATGGTCAAGGCCGCCGCCCCCGATGGCTACACCTGGGTGCTGGGCTTTGACGGGACGATGGTCATCAACCCCCATGTGTTTGCCAAAGTCGGCTTTGACTCCATTGCAGATTACGCACCGATTGGAAAGATCGGCGACGCCACCTTGATTTTGGTGGCCCACCCTGGTTTAGCGGCCAAAAACCTGCAAGAGCTGATTGCCTTGTCAAAGAAAACCCCCGGCGGTTTGTCCTACGGCACCTCGGGCACAGGCAGCACACCGCACATTGCGGGCGAGTTGCTCAAAATCAAATCGGGCGCCCAGCTCACCCATGTGCCCTACAAAGGCGGTGGTCAGGCGATGATTGATGTGATGGGGGGCAGCATCCCGCTGGTCTACACGGCTGTGGCCGGTGCGTATAACCATGTCAAGTCAGGCAAGCTCAAACCGATAGCGGTGTCGAGCCAACAGCGCGCAGGCTCGCTGCCCGATGTGCCCACCTTTGGCGAAAGCGGCGTGAACGATTTCAACGCATATTCTTGGGTGGGATTTTTGGCCCCGGCGCAAACGCCTGCGGCCATCATCCAAAAACTCAACACCGAACTCAACGCCACCTTGAACGACCCGGTGGTGCGCGACAAGTTGCGCGTGCTGGGCATTGAAGCCGCGCCCGGCAGCCCCGAGCAGTTTCGCGAAGAAATTCGCCGCGACCTCAACCGCTATGGGTCAGTGGTCAAGGCCGCTGGCATCCAAGTCGAGTAAGTCTACGCCCCGCGCGGGGCATGCAGGCTCGCGCGCACCTCACGGCGCGCGCAAAAACAGCACGCTCTGGGTGTGCGCGTCCACATCGGGTGCGTCCAACCACTGCCCTCGGGTGCGCCCCTGGGCATGCATCAGCGCTTGGTCGCTGTAGTGCGGGTCACCCCAAACACCACTTTGCCCCACGGGCAACACCCCTTGCGCCGCTTGCGGTTGGGCAAAGTCAATCACCCGCCGCGTCGAGGGGCCGTAGCTCACGGCCCAGGGCGCGGCACTCAGGGGATGGCTTTGGTTGTTGGGCACTTCGCGCCCGCCGGCCACAGGAAACGGGCCGACATTGAACACCCGGTCAAAGGGGCTGACCCGGCCCAATGGGTGCACATGCGTCAGGCTGTGCACTTGGCCCCAGGCCCAATTTTGAACCACGGGACCGAGCTGGGTTTTTAAATGCGTGACGCTGGCGCGCCAAGCATCGGCCACCACTTGGGCACGGGTCTCCACGGCCGGTGTGTCGCGCCGGTCCCACCAGGGTGACTGCGCATGGGCGGCCAAACGCGGCAAGGCCATGTCCACCATGCGGGTGCGCAGCAACAAGCCCATCCACTGTGGCCCCAGTTCATCGGCCATCGCTTGTTGCAACAGATCAAAGGCGAGTTGATTGGACAAGGTGGGGGCAATTTTTTCCGCCCCATGCTGGCCATCCCACTCGAGCAACAACTCAACCCACATGCGCTCCTCATCGTTGGCCGCAGCAGCGCGCAAATCATCGGCCAAGGGGCGCCATGTGCGCACAAAGTAATTGGTTTGGGTGTCCAGTTGCAGGGCCTGGGTGTTGGCGCTGTCCCAGCGCACCGCATCTTGGCTCAGTTGGTGAAACAAGCGCCGGGCCCGGTCGCCGGGGTTGTAATAGCCGGCAATGGGTGTGGCGCTGGCCGGTTGCTGGTTGGCCGACACAATGAAGCCGCGCGCTGGGTTTTCTTCTTGGGGGTTGCGCTCAAACGGCAAGAAGCCCAATTTGTGCGCTTCGCCACGGGCATCGTCCAAGATGCGCGAGGGGTCCACCCCATCGGGTCGAATGGGCAAACGCGCTGCGGCCCACCAGCCAATGTCGCCTTTGGCATGGGCCCACACCACGTTCAAACCTGGCGCATGGATCAAGCTGGCCGCGTGGCGCGCTTTGTCCAAGCTGTCGGCGCGGTTGAGTTGGTAAAAGGCCTCAACGATGGGGTTGTCCGTGTGGTACAGCGCCCACCACAGGGCCAGCGGCTTGCCGTTTGAAGGGGAAGGCAAGGCGTCATTGATCACCGGCCCATGGGGCGAGCTGCGCACTTGCAGCACCACGCTGTCTGCGCCCTTGACGGCAATGGTCTCATCGCGCAAGCTCAAATCGACCCATGACCCTTGGTGCCAAATGCGATCGGGGTTTTTGGGGTCTACTGAGAGCGCGACCAAATCGGTGTCATCGTTTTGAAACATGGTCAGGCTCCAACCAAAATCGCGGTTGTGCCCCAACAAGGCCATCGGGTTGAGCGCCAAAAAGTGGCCGTACAACTCAAAACCCGGGCTGCTCAGGTGGGCCTCGTACCAAACCGCGGGCACGGCGTAGGCGATGTGTGGGTCGCCGGCCAACAAGGGCCGCCCGCTGGCAGTGCGCTGGCCCGACACGGCCCAGGCATTGCTGCCCTCCAACACCGGCATGCCGGCCACATCCATCGCCGCTTGCGACCAGCGCAGCCAGTGCATGGCGTCGCGCAATTCGGGTGAAGGGGCTTGGGCTGCCTCCATCCGGCCCGGGCTTTGCGCCAGGGCCACCGGCGGGGCCGATGCGGGTGCTGGCGCAGGTTGCCGCCACACGCCTTCGGTTTGCCAGGGCCGGTCAAACAAGGCGCTGTAAGCCGGGCCCAATTCGGCATGGATGTGCGACAACACCGGCTCGGTGCGAAACCCCGCCGCAAAGCTGTAGGCCATGTACGCGGCCACACTGAAGGTGTCGGCCACCGTGAAGGGCTGGGGTTCGATGCGCAGCAAATGAAACTCCAGCGGCAAGCTGCGGCTGCTTTGGAACTGGTTCACCCCGTCCAAGTAAGCCACCATGGCCTGACCGGCTTTGCTGTGAAGGTCAAACCGCGCGGCCGCTTGCTCGGCGTGGTGGCGCAGCCCCAGGGTGCGAAAGATGCGATCGGTGTCGAGCAGCTTGGGGCCCAAAATTTCAGCCAACTCACCCTTGGCCAGGCGGCGCATCATCTCCATTTGGAACAAGCGGTCTTGCGCGTGCACAAAGCCCAAGGCACGGTACAAATCGTCGTCGTTTTGCGCCTGTATGTGGGGCACTCCAAAGTCATCGTAGTGCACTTGCACTGCCGCACTCAGCCCCGTCAAGGTCAAGCTGCCATCGCGCTGGGGCAAGCTGGCGCGCCACACCCACACAGCCAACAACAAGCCACACACGACCAAAGCCAACAAGAACCAAGCTATTTTTTTCATTCCCTGCCTCAGTGATGGACGTGCTTGCTTGCGCACACGCTGCAAGCGAGCGATTTCATCACAACCTGGGCCTCTTTTTCGGCGATGGGTGCGCTACCATGCCTGCATGAACCCTTCCATCGACCAAGCCACCCAAACCCTGCGCCGCTGGACCTTTCAATTGGTTCGCGCCTTGCTGTGGCTGAGCGTGGCTGCTTTGGTCTTGATCGTGGCTTATTTTTTTGCCGCATACCACTTTGCTTATTCGCGCGGCGAAAGCGTGGGCTATGTGCAAAAAATATCGCACAAAGGCTGGGTCTGCAAAACTTGGGAGGGTGAGCAAGTGCGGGCCCTTTCTGCGGTCCCAACGGTGCCCGAAAAATTCGCATTCACGGTGCGCGACGCTGCGGTGGTCGACCAAATCAACACCCACATCGGGCAAAAGGTGGTGCTCGAATACGCCCAGCACATGGGTCTGCCCAGTTGTTTTGGTGACACCCAGCATTTTGTGACCGCCGTGCGCCCCGCCCCAAACGCCGACGCGCCCGATCAAGCCCCCAAGTGACGAAAGTGGCGCACGCCACGTGAAACCTGTTGCCACCAGTCGGTGAAAGACAAGCAGGGTTCGTCCAGGCTTTTGAACAACCGCTGTTGCGCCCTGCGCTGCACCGCCAAACCCGTCCAAGCCGGCA
>CANJUS010000130.1:0-5218 GCA_947477505.1 Comamonadaceae bacterium
AGTGCCTTGTTTGCAGCCAGCTCGCCTGTTTGCGTGCGCTCGAAGGTGTTTGAAACGATGTACCACGAAATCTTTAACGATCCCGAGAAGAAGCTGGTCTTCGATTGCCTCAAAGACTGGCTAGACGAACACTTCTCTGCCTGAAAAACAACCACAGCAAAGCCACGGCGGTCAGTCCAACGGGTATCAAGGACCCGATGTTCAGCCAAGACCACCCCTGGGTGGTGACCAAGGCGCCCGAGGCAAATGATGTCACGGCCATGGTGGCGAACACACAGAAGTTCAACACCGCCTGTGCCCGGTGCTTGTCTTGGGGTGCATAACCTTGCATCGACAAGGTGGTGCTGCCGGTGAACAAAAAATTCCATCCCACGCCCAACAGCAAGAGGGCGATCAAAAATTGCTGCACTTCAATGCCGCTCAAAGCGATGGCGACGCAAATTGCATTGAGCAGCACGCCCACACCCATCACGGGCAACGCGCCAAAGCGCTTGATCAGGTGGCCGGTGAAAAACCCCGGCGCAAACATGCCGATCACATGCCACTGCAGCACCAAAGCGGTGTCGCTAAAGCCAATGCCACAGGTTTGCATGGCCAGTGGGGTGGCGGCCATGAGCAAATTCATCACCCCATAACCCAAAGCGGCACTCAATGCGGCGACAAAAAAGACCGGTTGGCGCAACAAGCTGCCCCAGCTGCGCTGTGCTTGGCCCGCAGGCGGGGCGGCAGGTGTGGGGCCAAAGTCGATGCTGGAGATCACCAGCCAAGCCAACACTGCCACCCCCATCAAACTGAGATACGCACCCGCAAAAGGCACGCCCAGCACATCTTTGGTTTGATTGGCCAAATTGGGACCGATGATGGCGCCCATCAGCCCTCCGGCCATCACCCATGACACGGCTTTTTCGCGCCCTTGGACCGGGGCCAGTTCGGCGGCGGCGAACCGGTACAACTGGGCATTGGCGCTGTAGTAACCGGCGATGAAGGTGGCCGCCACCAGCAACCAAAACCACTGGTGCATCAGCGCCCACAGGGCCAACGCACAGGAAAAGAAAGCCACCACCAAACCGGTTTGAAACGATTTTTTGCGGCCCCATTGCGCTTGGGTGCGCGAGACCAGCGCCGCGCTCAAGGCACTGCCCACCACGTAGCCCATCACAGGCAAGGTGGCCATCCAACCCACCGGTGCCAGGCTCAGCCCCACCAGGCCATTGATGGCGATGAAGGTCACGTTGTTGGTGAAAAACAAGCCTTGCGCCAAGGTCAGCAGCCACAGTTGTCGGTTCATGGGTTCTTTCGTTGTTGGTCGGACCAGGCAAGGGAAAAGGTGTGTGGCTTGTATCAGGTCGGCACGGATTCGGCGCACAAAGTCAGCGCGGCCAGCGCCGCCGTTTCGGCCCGCAAGGTGCGTGGCCCCAATTGCCAGGGCGCAAAACCAGCCCCCACGGCAAGGGCCTCTTCTGCGCTGCTGAGCCCGCCCTCAGGCCCGCTGAGCACGGTCACATGGCCTTGAACCAAACCGGTGGGCACTGTGCCCGGGGACAGGGACAACAGGCGTTTTTGGGTGCTGCCGTGGTCTTGCTGTAACCATTGGGTCAAGCTTTGTGGCAACTCAATCACGGGGGGGCGGTTGCGCCCGCATTGTTCACAGGCGGCATGTGCCATGGCTTGCCAGTGGGATTGGCGCTTGAGCGCGCGATCTGCATGCAAGCGCAACACGCTGCGCTCGGTCATCAAGGGGACCAAGCGGGTGACGCCCAACTCGGTGGCTTTTTCCACCAACCAGTCCATGCGTTCGTTGGCGGGCATGCCGATGGCCAAAACCACTTGGTTTTTTGCTTCACGCTCGATGGCATGGTGCGCCCCTACGCGCACTTGCACATCTTTGCGGCCCATTTGTTCAATGCGTGCCGACCATTCGCCGCCCTCGCCGTTGAACAAGCACACCAGCTCTTCGGGCTGCAAGCGCAGCACTTGCGCGTGGCGCGCAGCCGCTGGGCTGAGCATGACGCTGGTGTCGGTGGTCAAAGGGCCGGTGTGAAAAAAGCGGGGCACAAGGTGCAATCTAAGGGGGGCGGGCTTCAGACCCGGCCAAAAGCGTAGCCGCTGACAGTGGCCTGGCCTTCGATGCGCTCGATCAAGCGCAGCAGCGGGAACAGTTCGCGGTACCGGCTGGCGGTGGCGCGGATGTAGCTCAAGAAGCGGGGCGTGTCGGCCAGGTATTTGGGCTTGTGGTCGCGCAAGCCCAGTCGGGCGAAGATGCCCGCCACCTTGAGGTGACGCTGCAGCCCCATCCACTCGACCTCGCGCCAAAACAGGCCAAAGTCGCTGGCCAGCTCGCCTTGTCCCAGCAATCCGCGCAGGCGAGCGCGCTCCCAATAGCGCACGGTGATGTCGATCACAAAGGCCTCGTCCCAGCTGATGAAGGCGTCGCGCATCAAACTGGCGATGTCATAGGTGATGGGGCCGTGCACGGCGTCTTGAAAGTCCAGCACCCCCAGCCGCAGCTCGTTGGGGTCTTGGGAGACCATTAAATTGCGCGGCATGAAGTCGCGGTGCACATACACCTGGGGCACCGACAGGTTGCGTGTGACGATGGTCTCAAACGCTTGCGCCAAGGTTTGTTGTTCCGCAGGGGTCAATGCGATGCCACGGTGTTGTGCCACATACCAGTCGGGAAACAACTGCAACTCGCGCATCAGCAGGGGCTTGTCATAGGCCGGCAGCACCTGGGCTTGGCTGGCGCATTGCCAGTCGAGCAAGGCGTCGAGGGCGCGCAAAAAGTCAGCTTGGTGCTGCCCAGGTTGGCTGGCATCGAGTTGATGCATCAAGGTGTGCTGGCCCAAATCAGTGAGCAGCATGAAGCCGTGCTCACGTTGCCAATCGAGCACCTGTGGCACGTTCAAACCGGCGTCCAGCATCAATTGGGCAACTTTGACAAAAGCGGCACAGTTTTCATGCGCTGGCGGGGCATCGACCACGATCAAGCTGTGGCGCTCGGTTTGGATGCGAAAGTAACGCCGAAAACTGGCATCGGCCGAGGCCACGCGCAAGCTGTCGAGGTGCAGGCCATGGGTGGGCTGCAACTGCTGCAGCCATTGCCCAAAGTGGGCTTGGCGGGTGGGGTCTGTCCACGGCACCAGTGCAGCGTGGTCCGGGCCGAGGCCGGGGGCGGGTTGGGGGGTGCTCATGGATAATCCATTCTACAAACCTGTACCGGTGTTGCGTGATGGGCCCCATTCCTTGGCGGCACATGTGGCTGTCCCGGGTTTGGCTGTACCCCCATGAACGCCATTCCCTCATTCATTACCCATTGCCTGCGCACCACCGCCATCGGTGGGGTGGGCCTGTTTTGCGTGACATTGGCGGTGGCACAAACAGCTGCAGCGCCCGCTCCTGGTGCGCCTGTCCTCAAGCCCAGCAGTTTGTTGCCGCCTTTGTTGCCCGCCCAGGGTCGGGTGGCATTGCCTTTGTTCATCCAGGCCGATCAAATCTCAGGGCGGCCGGATTTGGACTTGCTGCTGTTGGGCAATGTGCAACTGCGCCGCGCCGATACCTTGATCCGTGCCGAGCGGATTGACTATTTTCAGCCCACCGACTTGGCGCGCGCACGCGGCAATGTGCGCATCAACCAAGCGGGCAATGTGTTTGAGGGGCCCGACCTCGATTTGAAAATTGAATCCTTTGAAGGCAGCATCACCGCGCCGAGCTATCAGTTGCTGCGCAGCCAAGGGCATGGGCAGGCCAGGCGGGTGGACTTTTTGAGCGAAAAACGCGCCGTGATCCATCAAGGCGACTACACCACGTGTGCCCGCAAACCGGGGCCCAGCTGGCTGCCCGATTGGTTGATTCGCGCCGATCAGCTGACCTTGGACAGCGACACCGGGGACGCTGAGGTCAAAAACGGGGCCCTGTACTTCAAAGACACCGCGGTGGTGCGCGTGCCCTCGTTTGCCTTTCCCATGACCAGCCAGCGCCGTTCGGGCTTGTTGCCGCCAACCATCGAAACCAACAGCGTGGACGGACTGACCTACTCGCAGCCGTATTACTGGAACTTGGCACCCAACCGGGATGTGTTGATCACACCGCGCCTGATGACTTCGCGTGGCCTGAACTTGTCGACCGAGTTTCGGTACTTGGAGAGCGTGTCGCCCCCCGTTCAGGGCACGGCCAAGCTGGACCTCATGCCCGATGATCGGCTCACGGGCACCACGCGCTGGGGCACATCCTTGGTGCACCAAGGCATGTTAGACACCCGATCGGCGCGCTTGGGGCCGATGCAACTGGGCTTGAACATCAGCCGCGTGAGCGACGACAACTATTGGAAAGACTTTCCGCGCAACAACGTCAACGGGGCTTTGCGCTTGCTGCCTGCCGATGCCACCTTGGGCTACACCAGCGGTGGCTTTACCTCGCAGTTGCGCACCTTGCGCTGGCAGACCTTGCAAGACGCCACCACCCCCATCACGCCGCCTTATGACATGGTGCCCAAGGTCGGCGGGCAATACCGATGGGCTTACCCGTCGGGGCTGGATGTGGTGTTGCTTGGAGAGATGACACGCTTTCAGTCCAACCGAGAGTTTTTGGGCTTGAGCAACGAAAACGGCCAACGCATGGTCAGCCAAGCCCTGGTGGCCCAATCGTGGATCACCCCCTATGGATCCGTCACCCCAAAGCTGATGCTGCATGCCCGCAGCTACCAGTTTGACCAGGCCTTGGCGGCCACGGGTTCGCGCTCTGCATCGGTCGTGATCCCCGGTTACAGCGTGGATGCGGGGGCGGTGTTTGAGCGCCCCACCCAATTGCTGGCCAAAGATTGGGTGCAGACCTTGGAGCCGCGTATTTTTTACGTCAACACGCCGTACAAAGACCAAAACAGTTTGCCCAATTACGACTCGGCCAGTTACGACTTCAATATTGCAACCATCTTCACCGAAAACGCATTCACGGGCTATGACCGCATATCCGACAGCCACCAAGTGACCACCGGGGCTACATCGCGGTTTTTAGACCCGCAATCGGGGGCCGAGCGCGCCCGCGTGGTCTTGGCCCAGCGCTATCGTTTGCGCCCGCAAGAGGTGGTGTTGCCCGGCGGCACCGCCGCCACCGAGCAGCTCAGTGACACCTTGGCCGGCACCAACTTGCAACTGGCCAACGCCTGGTCGGTGGACTCGGCGTTGCAGTACAGCCCAGACGCGATGCGCATGGTTCGCTCCAC
>CANJUS010000131.1:0-5211 GCA_947477505.1 Comamonadaceae bacterium
CCCGCAAAGAAAGCCGCAGCCAAAAGGCCGGCAGCTAAGAAAGTAGCGGCTAAGAAGCCCGCAGCCAAAAAAGCAGCCGCTAAAAAGCCGGCCGCCAAAAAGGCCGCAGCTAAGAAGCCCGCTGTGAAAAAAGCCGCGGCCAAAAAGCCAGCAGCAAAGAAAGCAGCAGCTAAGAAGCCCGCCGCCAAAAAAGCAGCCGCTAAAAAGCCGGCCGCTAAAAAGGCAGCAGCCAAAAAGCCAGCTGCCAAAAAAGCGGTAAAGAAAGCGGTCAAGAAAACCGCCGCGAAGAAAAAGCCGGCCGCTAAAAAGCCTGCTGCTAAAAAAGCTGCCAAAAAGCCGGCCGCGAAGAAAGCCGCGAAAAAGCCCGCTGCCAAAGCGGCGCCAGCCCCTGCTGCACCTGCGGCTCAGACCACTCTGAACCCGCAAGCAGCTTGGCCGTTTCCAACGGCACACAAGCCCTGATCCGCAAGGATCTGGCCAGCGGTTCGCCGCTGCTCAAGCCCGGTGCTCACCAGCATCGGGCTTTTTATTTGCCTGAACCATCGCCCGCATGAACACCCCACAAACGTGGCCTTTTTTGCATTGGCAAGCCAATGGAGATTGCCACATCGATGTGCACCTGGTGCCCCATGCCGCGCGCACCCACAGCGAAGGTTTGTTTGACGGTGCTTTGAAAGTTCGGGTGCACGCCCGGCCCATCGAAGGCCAAGCCAATTTGGCCTTGGTGGCATGGTTGGCCAACACCTTGGGCATTGCCAAGGGCCAGATTGAATGGGTGCGTGGCCAAAGCTCACGCCGCAAGCGCTTGTGTATTCGCGCAACGGTCGCGGCCCAAGCCCAATGGGCCGCCTTGCTGCCCGACGGATCAGGCGGCGAGTGAGTCCACCAATCCAGCAGGGATTTGGTAGTTTTGTGGCCCACGTTGGGCTATTTTCAAGGCACCCACATGGTTGCCCAAAGCCGCACAACGCGCCAGCGACCAGCCTTGCTCCAAGCCAAACAACAAGGCCCCGCGCCAGGCGTCGCCACAACCGGTCGGGTCGACCACCGCCTGCGCCTTGACCGGGGCAACCAGGTTTTTTTGCCCGCCCTCCCAAACCTCACAACCTTGCGCGCCCAGCGTCACCACCAAACCACGCACTTGGCGCGATATGTCCGCATGGCTCAAGCCGGTTCGGTCGCTGAGCATCTTGCCTTCATAGTCGTTGACGGTCACCCAATCGGCCGCTTGGATGAACTGGGTCAATTCCTCGCCATTGAACATGGGCAAGCCCTGGCCCGGGTCGAATACAAAAGGAATGCCAGCGGCCTTGAACTGCTGGGCATGCTGGAGCATGGCGTCACGCCCATCGGGCGAGATGATGCCCAGGCGCACACCTGCCACGGGCTCCACCGGAATTTGGTGGGCCAATCCCATCGCACCGGGGTGGAAAGCGGTGATTTGGTTGTTGTCGCGGTCGGTCATGATCATGGCCTGCGCGGTGTAGGTGTCTGGCATGGTGCGCACCCAACGGGTATCGATGCCCAGGGTTTGCAGGCGCTCCACATAGGGGGCACCATCATTGCCCAACGCGGCCACGGGGTAGGCCTGCCCGCCCAATTGGTGCAAGCTGTAGGCGATGTTGCCGGCGCAGCCACCAAAGTCGCGCCGCAAGGCCGGCACCAAAAAGGACACGTTCAGGATGTGCAACTGATCGGGCAATATTTGCTCGGCAAAGCGCCCTTCAAAATCCATGATGGTGTCAAACGCCAAGGAACCACAAATCAACGAAGCCATGTTTGCTCTTTCTTCAAGGGTAAAAAATCTCTGCACGGTAGCCACTCAGGCGCTCTTCCACATCCGAGTCAACCCGCCAATGCACGCTTGACACCGCGTCCACACCAGGGGTCAAGTGCTTGGGCAAGCCCATTTCCTCTGGCGCGAGCGCGCGCCGGATCACGATGCGGTCTTCGCCATCGGTGAGCATCAAGTCCAACCACGGCGTGGCCACCGGGTGGTTGGCGCGATTGGTGAGTTGAATTTGCAAGCGGTGGTGGCCTTCGCCATCGGGTTCGAAATGGGCGCGCTCGATCATCACCAAGCCCAAGTCCTGGGGCCAATCCAACTGGCAGCGCCACTGGGCGCAAACCGATTGCGCCCATTCATGCGCCACAGGCCAATGGGCCAGCCATTGGCTTTTGTTCCACCAAGTGATTTGCGCGCCCAGTGCCAAGCTCAAGCACACGATCAACACGGCCCAAATTCGGCGCGGTCTTGGGGGCACAGGCTCACCCAAGTGGTCCTTCAATTCAGGCTGGCCATGGGTGCCCGCGCTGGGCGAGATGGTGCCGACCCCCATGGCCAGCACAGGAACGGGCACTGGCTCAGGCACAGTCGCAAACTGCGTTGCATGCAAGGGGACCGAGCCCCCATCTGCGGATGGCGCATTGGGTTTTAGCGGGTCTTGTTCATCCAGGGGCAACCAATGGGAGCGGGCATCGAACACCTGTTCACAGCGACCGCACTTGACCCAACCTTGCGCCACCTTGAGTTGGTCTTGCACCACCTTGAAAGCGGTTAGGCATTGGGGACACTGCACAGCCAAGGTCATGATGGCGGCATTGTAGGTGCCCCACTGCTGAGCATGCGTTGTGCTTCAGGGCTGTGGGCCAAAGCGAGCGGTCATCAACACCCACCCGTCCTCGCTGTCATGCACGCCCAATTGGCACCAAGGCGCATAGGCCTGTTGCAACAGTTCAACTTGGCGCTCCAAGATGCCGGCCAACACCAGTTGCCCACCGTTGTCTTGTACCAACCCACACAACAAGGGGGCGAGCACTTGCAGGGGCGAAGCCAAGATATTGGCCAACACACATTGGTAAGGGCCTTGCACCTGGTCTGGCAAGCCCGCTTGCAACACAACCCCATTGGCCTGGGCGTTGCGCACGGTGGCTTGCACCGCGTCGGGGTCGATGTCGACCGCGTCGACCCGGGAGGCGCCATACAAAGCTGCCCCCATCGCCAAAATGCCCGAGCCACAACCGTAGTCGAGTACCGATGCCCCATGCACATCGTGCTGTGCCAACCAGCGCAAGCACATGCGCGTGGTCGGGTGGGTGCCGGTGCCAAACGCCAAGCCCGGGTCCAGACGCAACACCCGCCGCGCTTGGGTTGGGGGTTGGTGCCAAGTGGGCACGATCCAAAAATCGGCGGTGATCTCCACCGGCGCAAACTGCGACTGCGTCAAACGCACCCAGTCTTGCTCCACCAGTTCGGTGATTCCCAGCACCTGGCAAGCATCAAAGGGGTTTTGCAAAGCCAGCAAATCGGCCGCGGCCTGCGCTTGGGCTTGGTCGGCAAACAAGGCCGTCACCTGCGATCGGTCCCAGCCTGCTTGGGGTGGGGGCATGCCGGGTTCGCCGAACAAGGGGGATTCGCTGTCGCTGTGGGCGTCGGCATCTTCCACCGACACGCTGAACGCGTCCAAGGCCTCCAAAGCTTCGCTCAACCACTCGACGCGGTCTTGGGGCGCGAGCAGGCGCAACTCGTGCATCAGCGTTTGCGCGCGGCGATCCACTCTTCCAAGTAGTGGATGTTGGTGCCCCCCGAGATGAACTTGGCGTCCACCATCAGTTCGCGGTGCAAGGGGATATTGGTGTTGATGCCCTCGACCAAAGTCTCTGACAAAGCGGTGCGCATGCGCGCAATGGCCTGGTCACGGGTGTCGCCATACACAATGATTTTGCCCACCATCGAGTCGTAGTTGGGCGGCACAAAGTAGTTGGTGTAGACATGCGAATCGACCCGCACGCCCGGGCCGCCAGGGGCATGCCACATGGTGATGCGCCCGGGAGAGGGGACGAAGCTGAACGGATCCTCGGCATTGATGCGGCATTCAATGGCATGCCCTTTGACGCTGATCTGGCGTTGGGTGAAAGGCAACTTCTCACCTGCGGCCACCATGATTTGGGTTTTCACAATGTCCACCCCGGTGATCAACTCCGTCACCGGGTGCTCGACTTGCACGCGGGTGTTCATCTCAATGAAGTAGAACTCGCCGTTTTCGTACAAAAACTCGAACGTACCGGCGCCCCGGTATCCGATGCGTTTGCAAGCGGCGGCGCAACGCTCGCCAATTTTCTCGATCAGCTTGCGCGGTATGCCCGGTGCAGGGCCTTCTTCGATGATTTTTTGGTGCCGCCGCTGCATGGAGCAATCGCGCTCGCCCAAGTAAACCGCGTTCTTGAACTGATCGGCCATGACCTGGATTTCAATGTGGCGCGGGTTTTGGAGAAACTTCTCCATGTACACCGCCGGGTTGCCAAAGGCAGCACCCGCCTCGGCCTTGGTGGTTTGCACCGCATGGATCAGCGCCGCCTCGGTGTGCACCACACGCATGCCCCGGCCACCGCCGCCGCCAGCGGCCTTGATGATCACGGGGTAGCCCACAATTTTGGCGATGCGCCGCACTTGCGCCGGGTCATCGGGCAACTCCCCTTCAGAGCCAGGCACGCAGGGCACACCGGCCTTGATCATGGCCTGCTTGGCCGACACCTTGTCACCCATCATGCGGATGGACTCAGGCGTGGGGCCGATGAATTTGAAGCCGCTCTTTTCCACCCGTTCGGCAAAGTCGGCGTTTTCGCTCAAAAAGCCATAGCCCGGGTGAATCGCCTCTGCATCGGTCACCTCGGCGGCCGAGATGATGGAGGGCATGTGCAAATAACTTTGCGCCGATGCCGCCGGGCCAATGCACACGGCTTCCTCGGCGAGCTTGACGTACTTGGCCTCGCGGTCGGCCTCGGAATACACCACCACCGCTTGGATGCCCATCTCGCGGCAGGCGCGCTGGATGCGAAGCGCGATCTCGCCACGGTTGGCGATCAAAATTTTCTTGAACATGGGTCGGGGGGTTAGGCGATCACAAACATGGGCTGGCCAAACTCCACTGCCTGGCCGTTGTCGACCAGGATCTGGGTGATGGTGCCGCTGGCATCGGCCTCGATCTCGTTGAGAATCTTCATCGCCTCGATGATGCAAATGGGCTCACCCTCTTTGACCACCGATCCGATTTCGACAAACGATTTGGCCCCCGGACTGGAGGCGCGGTAAAAAGTACCCACCATGGGTGACTTGACCACATGCCCGATCGGTTCAGCCGCCACCGCTGGCGCCAACTCGGCACTGGCCGCGGCAGGGGCTGTCGCCGGCGATGCGGCCACCATGGCCAC
>CANJUS010000132.1:0-5181 GCA_947477505.1 Comamonadaceae bacterium
CACCAGGGTCATGGTCAGGATCAGCACCGGCTCAAAGATGGGCATGCCAAAGTGAAACGGTGTGACCATGTCGAACCAGTTGGCCTTGCTGACCTTCTCAAAGGTCATCAGGCCCATGGCGGTAGAGACCACACCGCCGATCACGATGCCCAGCAAGACCGAAATATTGGCCAGGAAGCCTTTGGCATACCGGGCGATCAGCAAAATGGACACCAGCACCAAGGTGGCGATGCCCACCCCTGTCAGCTCGGCGTACTTGGGGTTGGGCAGTTTGGGCATGAGCGCCAGATCCTTGGGCACGGCCGGCAGGCCCGATCCGGGCGCGCTGGAGGCAGCAGTGGCTGCGTCCAGCCATTGCTTGTGCTCGGGGTTGACGATGATGGGCGCGGTCGGGCCAACGGGGTTGCCAAAAATCCAGTTGATGCCGATGCGCATCAGGCTGATGCCGATCACCGCAATGATGGTGCCGGTGACCACGGGCGGGAAATACCGCAGCAGTCGACTGACGATGGGAGCGATGAGGACGGACACCAGACCCGCCCCGATGATGGAGCCAAAGATCAACTGCGCCCCGGCACTGCCAGGGTTGGCGTTGGCCATGGAAATCATGGGTGCCACAGCGGCAAAGGTCACCCCCATCATCACGGGCAGTCGGATGCCGAACCATTGGGTGGCCCCGAGCGCCTGTATCAGGGTCACCAGGCCACAACAAAACAGGTCGGCCGAAATGAGGAAGGCCACATCTTCGGGGCTGAGTTTGAGGGCGCGGCCGATGATCAACGGGACCGCCACAGCACCTGCATACATCACCAAAACATGCTGCAGGCCCAAGGCAAACAACTTACCAGAGGGCAAGCGCTCGTCTACCGGGTGAACAGATGAAACCATGACAGAACTCCTGGAAAGAGGTTAAAAGCTCGCCGAAAAATTTGTATTCAGGTCGGTTCAGCAAACTGTATACAATAAAAAAATCCCAATAAATAGGTAATAACACCTAATTTCGGCGATATTTTCTTTTGAAAAGCAGGGGGTGTTACGGGCTTGGCCATTGCATGTCAGCCAGCATGTCAGCCAAGGTGGCCTGAAACAAGTCAGGGGCAGCAAACTTGCGCCCCCGACTGGTTGGGTACGGCAGTCAGCTAGGCGCGCATCCCGCCCTAGGGCCCGACAGATCAGGCCAGCAGGTCGAGCAAACTGCGCGCCACCACCTGCGTGGCGCGGCGCAGGTCTTGCAAGTTCAAGCGCTCGTCGGCCCGTTTGGCG
The DNA here is from genome assembly GCA_947477505.1 of Comamonadaceae bacterium. Taxonomy (GTDB): domain Bacteria; phylum Pseudomonadota; class Gammaproteobacteria; order Burkholderiales; family Burkholderiaceae_C; genus Limnohabitans. The sequence goes on from CANJUS010000132.1 coordinate 1,264, forward strand.
TGCGATTCCAGCACGGTGCGCGGGCCCGCGCCGTAGATCACGCCGGGAATGCCGCGCTCCACATACAAGCGCACATCGGTATACAGGGGGGTGCCGACCGCTGGGATGGGCTCACCAAACACGGCGCTGGCGTGCTGTTGCAGCGCTTGCACCAAAGGGCGGTTGCCGCTCAAGGGGGCCATGGCACGCGCCAGCAACAAGCGCTTGACATCGACGCGGATGTTGCGCCCCCCACGCGGTGGTTGGAAGCTGGCCGCAGCGTTGGCAATCACCTGGCGCAACTGCGCTTCCACCTGGGTGGGGTCTTCCTCGGGGATCATGCGCCGGTCGAGCTTGAACACCACTTTGCCCGGGATCACGTTGGTGTTGGTGCCACCTTGAATTTGTCCCACATTGAGGTAAGGGTGGGTGATGCCTTCGACCTGAGAGGTCACTTTCAGGTAGTCGGCATTGAGCGCATACAAGTCGTTCAATATGTGGGTCGCACCTTGCAAGGCGTCTACCCCGCTGTCGGGGATGGCCGCATGGCTCATCTCGCCTTGCACCGTCACCTCCAGTTGCAAGCAACCGTTGTGTGCCACCACCACTTGGTAGCTAAAGCCTGCGGCCATCATCAGGTCGGGTCGGGTCAAGCCTTTTTGCAGCAGCCAGCCAGGGCCGAGTTCTCCGCCGAATTCTTCGTCGTAGGTGAAATGCAGTTCCACCGTACCTTTGAGCGGCATGCCCAGAGATTCGAGGGCCCGCACCGCAAAGGTGAAGGTGGCAAAGTCGCATTTGCTCACCGCCGTGGCGCGGCCATACATGTGGCCATCGGCGATCTCGCCGCCATAGGGGTCGTGTGTCCAGCCCTCACCGGGGGGCACCACATCGCCATGGGCGTTGAGCGCGATGGTCGGGCCGTCGCCGTAGCGGCGGCGCACGATCAAATTGGTGATCGATTGCAGGCCATGGGCCTGAACTTCAACACTGGGCACCTCATGCGCTTCGACGGTCATGCCCATGCCGCGCAACAATTCGGCGGTGCGCAGCGCATGTGGTGTGTTGTTGCCCGGTGGCGTGTCGGTGGGCACGCGCACCAAGGCCTGCAAAAAGGCGACTTCTTCGTCAAAGTGCTGGTCGACCCAGGCATCAAGTTGCAGGTGGTGGTTCATGGTGTGGGTGTTTCGTGAAGGTGATCGAGCAAATGGGCGAAGGCGTCAATGGCCAGTTGCAGGTCATCGCAATTGACGCTCTCCAAGGGGTTGTGGCTGATGCCACTGTTTTCACCACGCACAAACAGCATGGCCTGGGGCATGACTTCATGCAACTTCATGGCGTCGTGCCCGGCGCCGCTGGGCAAGCGGTGCACGGGCAGGCCCAATGCCGCCACGGCCTGCGCCCAACGCGCTTGCCATTGGGGGTGGCTGGGGGCGGCCGCGACGCTGAGGGTTTTTTCGGTTTGGTGGCGCACGCCACGGCGATGGCAAATGGCGTCCAACTCGGCCAACACATCGGCCACCAAGGCGTCACGTTGGGCATCGATGGGTGCGCGCATGTCCAAACTGAATTGACATCGACCGGGCACCACGTTGATGGAGCCATTGGGCACCCCGAGTTGACCGATGGTGGCCACCGAGTCGCCGTCGCGTGCAGCGCGCCGTTCCATGAACAAGGCCAATTCGGCCATGGCCACCGCAGCATCGCGGCGCCGGTCCATGGGGGTGGTACCCGCATGGCTGGCCATGCCGTGGATTTCGCACAAATAACGTTCGCTGCCGTTGATGCTGCTGACCACGCCCAACGGAAGGTCTTGCTCGTTGAGCACCGGGCCTTGCTCGATGTGCACCTCTACAAAGCCCAGGTAGCGCGACGGGTCGCGGCGCAGCGAACCAATGCCCTTGGGGTCCAGGCCCGCTTGGGCCATGGCTGCGCGCATGGTCACGCCATCGGCATCGGCTTGGTTCAGCCAGTCGGTATTGAACTGGCCCACCAAGGCCCCCGAGCCCAAAAAAGTGGCGCGGTAGCGTTGACCTTCTTCTTCGGCAAAGGCCACGACTTCAATGCCGTTGGCCAGGCGACGACCTTGGCGCGCGAGTTCGCGCACGCAGGCCATGGGCACCAAGATGCCCAAGCGGCCGTCGTATTTGCCCCCGTTGCGCACTGTGTCGTAATGCGATCCCGTCAGCAAGCGTGGGGCCTGGGGCTGGGTGCCGTGGTAAATCCCCACCACATTGCCCACTGCATCGGTGTGGACCTCGTCAAAGCCGCAGGCTTTCATGCCCAAGGTCAAGGTGCGTGCGCAGGCCAAGTGAGCGGGCGTGAGGTAGGTCACAGTCAACTCGCCGTGCTCGGCAAAGCCGGGATCGCTGAACTGCGCCAGCCATTCGTGCCAATCCCACACCTCTTGCCCCAGTGTGGGGTTGATGCCCAGTTTGTCGTTGAGGCGAATTTCAGCGATGCGGTGGATGTTGCGCAAGGCCTCGGCAAACTCAAAGTCCACGGGGTTGTTCAAACGGCGCACCCAGGTCGCCAGGATTTGCTGGCGCGTCAAGCCCACACCACGCGGCCCGCGCACGGCCAAGATGAACGGGAAACCAAATTTGGTGTTGTAGTCGCTGTTGAGTTGCTGGATTTGGGCCAACTCTTGTGCGCTGCAGTTCGTCAGTCCAGCGCGGCTTTGTTCGTCGGTGGAGGCTGCCGTGAGGTTGTTGCCCAGCATGGCCTTGCCCGCCAACTCGGGGTGGGCGCAAATGAGCGCCAATTGCGTGTCCCGGGTGCTTTCGCGCAGCACTTGCACCATGGCTTGTTTGAAGTGCGCCGCGCTGGCAAAAGGGCGCTGGGCCAAGGCACGCTGGGCAATCCAATCCGAGTGCTCGTACAAGCCGTGCATGGCTTGCACAGCTTGGTCCAGCGGCAAGCGATTGAGTTCAGACAAAGGGATGCTCATGGGTGCTCCTGATAAGGGTGAACGCGTTGCCAGTGCTGGGCCACATCAATGCGCCGACACACCCAAACACGGTCGTGGCGCTCGATGTGGTCCATGAACTTTTGCAACGCCACGATGCGACCGGGGCGGCCCAGCAATCGGCAGTGCATGCCCACGCTCATCATCTTGGGGCTGTCAGCGCCCTCGGCATACAAAGCGTCAAAGCTGTCACGCAAGTAAATAAAGAAGTCTTCGGCCTGAGCGAAGCCTTGCGGTAACGAGAAGCGCATGTCGTTGGTGTCCAGTGTGTACGGCACCACCAAATGGGGCACCACTTGACCATTGGTTTTGGCCACTTTCATCCAAAAAGGCAAATCGTCGCCGTAGTAGTCTGAGTCGTAGGCAAAGCCACCGTGGTCGACCACCAAGCGGCGGGTGTTGGGGCTGTCGCGACCGGTGTACCAACCCGCGCCATGCACGGTTTGCGCTTGACCGTGGCGTTGTCCGGTCAGCCGCTCTAAGATGGCCAGCGCTTTGTCCATGTGCGCGCGTTCAGTGGCTTCGTCCAGGTTTTGGTAGTGGATCCAGCGCCAGCCGTGGCAGGCGATTTCGTGCCCAAGTTGGTCAAACGCCGCAGTCAGTTCGGGGTGCCGCTCCAGCGCCATGGACACCCCAAATACCGTCAATGGCCATTGGCGGCGTTCAAACTCGCGCAAGATGCGCCAAACCCCCGCCCGAGCGCCATATTCGTAAATGCCCTCCATGCTCATGTGCCGCTCGGGGTAGCTCGCTGGGTTGAACATTTCACTCAAAAACTGCTCGCTGCCAGCGTCGCCATGCAAGGTGGCGTTCTCGCCGCCCTCTTCGTAGTTCAGCACAAACTGCACCGCCACCCGGGCTTGTCCGGGCCATTGGGCGTGCGGTGGGTTGCGGCCATAACCCACCAGATCGCGCGGGTAGGGCTGGGTGCTGTCGTAGTTCATGCGGACCTCACAAAATCAGCGCAAAGCCTG
>CANJUS010000133.1:0-5159 GCA_947477505.1 Comamonadaceae bacterium
AAGCCACACCGCGACCGAGCAAAGCGCCGCGCTGCAAAGCTTGGGCGCGGCGCTGGGCCAAGCCTTGCGGCTCGCTGATGCGCAAGGCATGGTCCAACACCGCCTCAAAGTGGCCGCTGTCGTACACCGTTTGGTTGGCGGTGGTGTAGGGAAAGGCTTGGGGCGGTATGAAGTTTTTGCGTCGAATGGCCAGCCCGTCCAATCCGTGTTGGTGCGCGGCGTGGTCGATCAAGCGGTCAATGGCATAAGCAATATCTGGCCGCCCGGCACCCCGGTATGCCGACACCGGCACGGTGTTGGTGAAGTAAATGTGGGACGACATGTGCAGGGCCGGCACTTGGTAAGCCCCGCCCATGGTGATGGACAGGTTGCGCGCCCCGATGTGGGTGCTGAAGTAAACGTTGTACGCGCCCGCATCGACTTGGTTTTCAAAGCGCATGGCCAAGATGCGGCCTTGTGCGTCCAGTGCAATGTGCCCGTGCAAGCGCAAAGCGCGGCCATGCCAGTCGCTGACAAAGACCTCCGAGCGCGAGCCCACCCAACGCACCGGGCACTTCAATTGGCGCGCCGACAACATGACCAAAGCGTGTTCGCTGTAGGCGCTGCTGCGCAGGCCAAACGAGCCGCCCACATCGTGGGTGTGCACCTCGATGTGGGCCGCGTCCCAGCGCGTGATGTGGGTCAGGTAACTGGCCATGCCGCCCACACCCTGGCTGGGTGTGTGCACATGGGTCATGCCGCGAACCTCATCGTGCCAAGCCCATACCGCGCGCGGCTCCATGGGTGCGCCAACCAGGCGCTGGCTGTCGATGGCGATGTCACTGACAAAGTGGGCTTTGGCAAAGGCCGCGTCCACCGCAGCGCGGTCGCCGGCTTCGAACTTGACCGATGTGTTGCCCGCCGCTTGGGGGTGCAGTTGCACGGCACCCGGTGCGGTGGCGTCTTCGAAGGTGACCACCACGTCCAAGGTGTCGTAGTCGATTTGCGCCAACTCGGCCGCGTCTTGCGCTTGCAAGGCCGTGTCGGCCACCACCCACACCAGGGGCTGGCCGACAAACAACACGCGCTCGTGGGCCAACACCGGCATGGTGCAAACCGTTTGCGCTTGGCCTTGGGCGTTTTTAACTTGCACCGCATTAGGCAAGTCGCCAAAGCCGGCGGCTTGCACATCTTGTGCGCTGAGCACCTGTCGCACACCCGGAGCGCTGCGCACCGCGCTCACGTCCATGTGGGTGATGCGTGCGTGCGCGTGGGGCGAGCGAATCACATGGCCGTACAGCATGCCCACCGCTTGTGCGTCGGCACTGAACTGGCCGGTGCCGGTGATCAGGCGCTGGTCTTCCTTGCGCAGCAAGGCATGTGAGGTGGGTGCGTTCATGGCGCATCCCCTTGCATGGTTTGGCTGGCTTGCTGCACCGCGCGGATGATGTTCACATAACCCGTGCAGCGGCACAGGTTGCCCGACAAGCCTTCGGCAATTTGATCGGGCGTGGGCTTGGGATTGCGCCGCAACAAATCGACCGATGCCATCACCATGCCGGGCGTGCAAAAGCCGCATTGCAAACCATGGCACTGCGAGAACGCTTGTTGCACCGGATGCAACCCGTCGGCACCCAAGCCCTCGATGGTGGTGACCGTGCAACCATCGGCTTGCACCGCCAGCATGGTGCATGACTTGACCGCTTGGCCGTCCACATGAACGGTGCAACAACCGCATTGCGTGGTGTCACACCCCACATGGGTGCCGGTCATGCCAAAGGTGTCGCGCAACAAGTCGGCCAACAAAGTGCGTTCGGGCACATCGGCGCTGCGCGGTGTGCCATTGAGGGTGAGGTTGAGTTTCATGCGAGGGTGTGGCGCTGCTCGGCAACGCGGGTTGGGGTTGTCAAAAAGCTTGGCAGGCTTGCGCCAGCATTTGCATGGCCAAGTGGGTGCGGTAGGCGGCGGGGGCGTGCACGTCATCGATCACGTCATCGCGTTGCAAGGCGGGTGTGGTCGTGCCTTGGGCCAAGGCTTGCTCGGCATCGTGCCAGCGAAAAACACCATTGGCCACGCCCGTGACCGCGACACGCCAGCCGCCGTTGGCCGCGCCCGCTGCGGCGTATTGCGCCACAAACACACCGGCCATGGCATAGCCCGATGCCGGGTGTTTGAACTTGGCATAAGCACAGCGTTGCGGGGTGCGAAAGCGCACACCGGTGATGATTTCATCGGCTTGCAAAGCGGTGGCAAACATGCCCAGAAAAAAATCGTCGGCGTCGATGGTGCGGCGGTCGGTGATGATCTGCGCTTGCAAAGCCAGCGCCGCTGATGGGTAGTCGGCGCTGGGGTCGTTGTTGGCCAATGAACCACCCGAGGTGCCGCGTGCGCGCACCTGCGGGTCGCCAATCAAACCGGCCAATTGCGCCAAGCCGGGAATGGCTTGTTGCAAGCCCGCATGGGCGGCCACGTCTTGGTGGCGCGTGGCCGCACCCACCCACCAGTGGTCGCCCTCTTGGCGCACACCGATCAGCTCGGGCAAGCGGGCCACGTCGATCAGTGCCGATGGTGCGGTCAAGCGGTGCTTCATCGACGGCAACAAAGTCATGCCCCCCGACAAAACCTTGGCCGCGTCGTCAGCGCCCAAGGCCGCCGCCGCCGCGCTCACCGATTCAGCGCGTTGGTATTTGAATGCATACACCAGCAAATCCTCCATACAGCCGGGTCTCCGGCTCAGCCCGCAATCTACCCTAAATGTGGTGCATCGTGTGCACGTGTGCGACGCGCACTCACCAATACCCACATGGGCCCTGACCACGCCCATGCACGTTCGCACGGGCCTGTATAAAATTAAGACCCAACGGTTGGCCAACTGGTGCACGCTGTTGGTCGGCCCATCTCCTCTTTTGCCACACCCACGCGCGGCCCTGTGTGGGTCACCCTACCCAAATGCTCTACCCCCAAACGTTCGACGTGATTGTGGTCGGCGGCGGCCACGCCGGGACCGAGGCCGCCTTGGCCGCTGCGCGCATGGGCTGCAAAACCTTGCTGCTGTCGCACAACATCGAAACCCTGGGCCAGATGAGTTGCAACCCGTCCATTGGCGGCATTGGCAAAGGGCACTTGGTCAAAGAGATCGACGCCATGGGCGGGGCCATGGCCTTGGCCACCGATGAGGCGGGCATCCAATTTCGCATCCTCAACCGCTCCAAAGGCCCTGCGGTGCGCGCCACCCGGGCGCAAGCCGACCGGGTGCTTTACAAAGCCGCCATCCGCCAACGCCTGGAAAACCAGCCCAATTTGTGGCTTTTTCAGCAAGCCGTGGACGACTTGATGGTCGAAGGCGACCGCGTGGTGGGCGCTGTGACGCAAGTTGGTATTCGCTTCAGATCGCGCACCGTGGTGTTGACCGCCGGCACATTTTTGGACGGCAAGATCCATGTCGGCATGAACAACCACGCTGGCGGGCGCGCTGGCGACCCCCCGGCAGTGAGCTTGTCGGCGCGACTCAAAGAACTGAAGCTGCCCCAGGGACGGCTCAAAACCGGCACCCCGCCGCGCTTGGATGGCCGCAGCATCGACTTCAGCCGCTGCCAGGAGCAACCCGGCGACGGCATGGTCGGCGCTGACTTGGCGGCCGACAAAGGCGTGACCGCCGGGGCCGTGCCGGTGTTTTCCTTCATGGGGCGCGCCGACATGCACCCCACGCAGGTGCCGTGTTGGATCACCCACACCACCGAGGAAACGCACGCCATCATCCGCAGCGGCTTTGACCGCAGCCCCATGTTCACGGGCCAAATCGAAGGCGTTGGCCCGCGCTACTGCCCGAGCGTGGAAGACAAGGTGAACCGCTTCGCCGACAAAACCAGTCACCAGATTTTTTTGGAACCCGAGGGCTTGAACACCCACGAGGTCTACCCCAACGGCATCAGCACCAGCCTGCCGTTTGACATCCAGTACGCCTTGGTGCGCTCCATCCCCGGGCTGGAGAACGCGCACATCCTGCGCCCGGGCTATGCGATCGAATACGATTATTTCGACCCCCGTGGCCTGCACCGCCACTTTGAAACCCGCGCCATCCAGGGCTTGTTTTTTGCGGGCCAAATCAATGGCACCACCGGCTACGAAGAGGCCGCCGCCCAGGGCTTGTACGCCGGTATCAATGCCGCGCTGCAATGCCGTGGCCAAGCCCCTTGGGTGCCAGCCCGCGACGAGGCTTATTTAGGCGTGCTGGCAGATGACTTGGTCACCAAGGGCGTGACCGAGCCTTACCGCATGTTCACCAGCCGCGCTGAGTTTCGCTTGCAGTTGCGCGAAGACAACGCCGACCTGCGCCTGACCGAAACCGCCCGCCGGCTGGGTCTGGTCGACGACGCGCGCTGGCGCGCCTTTGAGGCCAAGCGCGAAGCCGTGGCCCAAGAGGCGGCCCGCTTGCGCAGCCTGTGGGTGCACCCGCGCAACCTCAGCGCCGACGAAGCCGTGCGCGTGCTGGGCAAGCCCATCGAGCACGAACACAGCCTGGCCGATTTGCTGCGCCGCCCCGGCGTGGGCTACCTGGATTTGATGGGCCTGGATGGCGGACGCTACCAATGCCCGCAGTTGTCTGCGGCTTTGGCAGGCGACACTGTTTCACATGAAACAGCGCTGGCCGTGGTCGAGCAAGTCGAAATCGCCGCCAAGTACGCCGGCTACATCGACCGCCAGCGCGACGAGGTGGGGCGCGCCGCCCACTTCGAGAACATGGCTTTGCCGGCCGACCTGGACTATGGGCAGGTGAGCGCCCTGAGCATGGAGGTGCGCCAAAAGCTCAACCGCCACAAACCCGAAACCTTGGGCCAGGCCTCGCGCATTTCGGGCGTCACGCCTGCGGCCATTTCTTTGCTGCTCATTCACCTGCGCCGGGGACGCTTCAGCGGCTTTGCCCCAGAACAGGCCGAGGCCACCCCTTGAGGCCACGCCGGCCCGCCACCCCGCCACCCGGGCGCGCCCCCAACCCGCCCCACGCGCCACAACCCATGGCCAGTCCCACCCACAACGGCCCCGCCCCGTGGGATGCCCCCACGCAAGAACGCGCCCGCGCCACCCTCTTGCAAGGCGCGGCCCAATTGGGCGTGGCCTTGTCGGCGTCGCAACAAGAGGCCTTGATCGCCTACCTGGGTTTGCTGCACAAATGGTCCAAG
>CANJUS010000134.1:0-5151 GCA_947477505.1 Comamonadaceae bacterium
ACCCGGCATGCGCACCGCTTGCACTGAAGGGACAGGACGAGATGCATGACACTGCGCGTTCACGTGATTCATTTGCCGCTCAAACGCGGCCAACCCGCCAAATGCCTGCGGGTCCAATATTTGCAAAAAAACAGTTGCACCCCAACCTTCGGCAGGGTCGGCCCGACCGTGACCGGCCAAACCACCTGTGAGGGCCTCTACCATCAAGCTCAACCCGTAGCCTTTGTGGCCAGAGTCCAGGCCACCCAAGGGCAAGATGGTGCCAGCTGGCTTTTGGAACAAAACCGCTGGATCGCGGCTGCTTTGACCCTGCGCATCCATGACCCAAGCTGCGGGCAAGTGACCGCCCTCTTTGTGGATGCGGTTGGTCAGCCCATTGGTGGTGGCTGAAGTGGAAATATCTACCAACACAGGCCCACCGACCGTGGGCCAGCCTGCTGAAATTGGGTTGGGCGTGAAAACTGGGTCAAGACCCCCAAAGGGGGCCACGCTGGCCGTGTTGGCGTCCGAAGAATGCAACAACATCATCATGCCTTGTTGCGTGGCCCATGCGTGGTATGCCGCCAAACAAGCAATGTGGTGGCTGCGTTTGATGACCACGGTACACGTGCCATTGATGCGAGCCCGCTCGATGGCCACCACCATGGCTTGACGCACCAACCACGGACCTGGCAAGCGACGACCATCCCACACCAGGGCCGCAGGGTGGTCACTCACCTCCGAGGGTTGACCTTCTAAAGTCATGCCACCAACCCCGATTTCATTCAAGTAAGGTGCCAGCAACGCCAAGCCATGGGTGGTGTGGCCCAATAAGTCGCCCTCGAGCAATACCTCGGCCACACAATCGGCCTTGTCCGCTGACAGCCCAGCAGCCAGCAACAGGGTCTGGGCAAATTGCTTCAATTCAACTGGGTCATACGCCATGGGACATCAGACCTTTCTTTGCAACACCTGACCTGGGCGTGCTTGCGTTGACCGCCCGTTGTGCCAAACCATTTGGCCATTGACCACCACATCGCCAATGCCCACCGACGGCAACACAGGGGACTCATAGGTGGCAGCGGCGTCGACCGTTGCAGGATCAAAACTGACCAGATCGGCAAAGGCCCCCTCTTTGATGACACCTCGATCGGGCAAACCAAAATTGCGGGCGGTTAAACCGGTCATTTTGTGGACCGCCATTTCCAAAGAAAACAGGCCCAAAGTGCGGCTGTAATGACCCAAGACACGCGGGAAAGATCCCCACAAACGCGGGTGCGGGGCAGCGTCATGTGGCAACCCGTCCGAGCCAATCATGGTTTCTTCAAACTTCAATATGCGCTGCACGTCTTGCTCGTCCATGCGAAAGTAAATGGCGCCAGCCGGCAACAAACGCTCAATGGCTTGAGCGGTGGAGACGCCCAACTGCTTTTCAATCGCCGACAAATCCTGCCCTGCAAATTGCGGCAGGCTTTTTGACCAAGTCACCAACACGCGTGCAGAGGTGATGGCCCGGTCGAGCGACAAGATGGTCGAACCCGCTGTGTAGGGGTAGCAGTCCAGACAGATGGGTTGCAGCTTCATGCTGCGCCCAATGAATTCCAAGGTCTCTACAGACCTGCCGTAATTGGCCTGACCAATCACCTTGTGGTGCGAAATCACCACCGGCACCCCAACCTCGCGACCAATGCGAAAGCTTTCCTCTAAAGAGGTCATGACATGGTCACCTTCGTCGCGCATGTGGGTGCAGTAAAGGCCTTGGTGGGCTTTGAGCGGTCTACAAACCTCAATCACCTCTTCGGTTGTTGCCGCCACAGAAGGCTCATAAAAAAGTCCAGTCGACACCCCGATTGCACCACTGGCCATGGCCTCTTCCACCAAGTCACGCATGCGGGCTGTCTCTTGGGCATTGGCGGCTCGGCTCAGATCAGACATGGTGGTCACGCGCAAGGTGGAGTGGCCGACCAAAAATGCCGCATTCGTTGCGGCAGGTTGTGATCGAACAGCGGACAAATACGACTGAAAATTGGGAAATCGAAACCAGGCCCCTTGGTCATCGAGCAAGTTCAATGGGGGCGTGACCGGGTTTGGAACTGGCCTGGGCATCGGGGCCAAAGAGATCCCACAATTGCCGGCAATCACGGTGGTGATGCCCTGACTGACTTTGGGTGACATGTCATTGGCAGAAAGCAGCAACCGGTCGTCATGGGTATGGGCGTCTATGAAACCTGGGGCCAAGGTGCGGCCCTTCAAGTCAATTTCCACATCGCCTTGGAGGGATGCCAAATCCCCGATGCGGGCAATTCGATCTCCTTGAACTGCCACATCGGCCGCAAATGCGGGCGCACCCGTCCCGTCGATGACCGAGGCGTTTCGAAATAAAACTTGAAATGCCATGCTTTAACCCCGCATCACAACAAAGCCCCGCGCGCACTGATGGGCCAAATCGATTCCACCCGCCCTGCGCGCACGCCAATCAATTCGTCATAAAGGTTGACCGTGGGGTCGCAATGCCCGGGCACCAACCACAGCACATCACCGAGATCGAGTTGGGCATTTTCGGCCACGGCCAACACCCCATGTTCGTCAGAGGCTTTCATGAACTTCAGCTCAGGCCGGTTCCACACCACCGGCATGCCACTGTCAACGCTGGAAGCCTTCAAGCCTGCATCCACAATGGCTTTATCTGCGCTGGAACGACTCATCACAGTGGTTTGGACAAACAATGCGTGCTCAAACAAGCAATCTCCGGGGCCAGACAGGTTGTCGCTGTAGTCGCGGTCTAAAAAGATATATGAGCCCGCTTGAATTTCGTTGAACACGCCGGAATCTCGTTCGTGCCAAAACGTTCCTGTACCCGCGCCTGTGATGCGATCGCACGCCAGGCCTGTGGCCACTATGGCGTCACGGGTTTGACGTGCCCATGCACTGGCCTGTGCAATGGCCGCTTGGCGTTGTGCAGGTTCTCGCATGTGCTGGGCTGCGCCCTGGTAACACTGCAAACCCGCAAAGCGCAAAGGTTTGTGCTGGTCCACCAACAAAGCCAACGCAACCGATTCTTCACCCGGGGCTACGCCGCAGCGATTGGCCCCCACATTGACTTCCACATACACATCCAAGGACACGCCCGCAGCACTTGCGGCACGGTGTAACCAGGTTACTTGCTGGGCATGGTCGACCAAAACGCCGATGCGCGCCTTGTGCGCCAAAGCAGCCAAGCGGTGGGCTTTTGCCAAAGAGGCAATTTGATTAGTGACCAACACATCTTGAATGCCAGCTGCCACAAACACCGCCGCTTCACTCACTTTTTGACAGCATATGCCCACCGCGCCCATCGCCACCTGGCGCAGCGCAATGTCAGGGCATTTGTGGCTCTTGGCATGGGCTCGCAAACGCATGCCACGACCAGACAAAGCATCGGCCATGCGTTTGAGGTTGCGGTCAAAGGCATCCAAGTCCAGCAACAAGGCTGGCGTATCAATGGCATCAATGGAGTCGCCCAATGCCGCAGCAGACCAAGGGCTCATGCTGTCTTTCCAGTCAATGACATCATTTCAATCAATTTTGGCCCCAGAAAATTTCACCACCCGCGCCCACTTTTCGGTCTCTGTGCGTGCCAATTCTCGAAATTCCTCGGCGGAGCTGTAGGCTATTTCGGCGCCCAATGAGCGATATTTTTCTCTCAACGCGGGGTTGTTCAAAGCCGTTCGCATTTCCGCATTGAGGCGATTGACAATGTCTCGAGGTACAGATGCCGGGGCGATCAAACCACCCCATGCCACCACCTCAAAACCGCTGACGGTTTCGGCAATGGTGGGCACATCAGGGTAAGTGGCAGATTTTTGTTGCGACGAAATGCCCAAAGCACGCACCCTGCCTGCCTGAGCGTGGGGGCCCACGACCGGCGTGTTCATCATCAGCAACTGAATTCCACCACCCATCAAATCGGTCAACGCCGAAGTGGCCGCCTTATAGGGGATATGCAGCATGGAAACCCCAGCCATGGATTTGAACAATTCCACGCCCAAATGTGAAGTGGTGCCATTGCCATCTGAGCCAAACGCCACTTTCCCTGGATTGGTTTTGGCGTAAGCAATCAAATCCGCCACATTTCGAACGGGCAAATTGTTGTTCACCACCATGAGGTTGACCACCCTCAGGGCGTTGCCGATCAGGGTGAGGTCTTTGTCTACATCGTAGGGCACGTTGGCAAGCAACGATCGATTGGTGGCCAACGACACCACATTGCCATACGCCAAGGTGTATCCATCTGCTGGCGCACGCACCAACTCCATGGTGCCAATGGTGTAGGACCCACCTGGTTTGTTGTCAACCACCACTGGCACGCCCATTTGCTGGGAAAGGCGGTTCGCCAATTCACGCATCAAAACATCAGGCGCCCCGCCTGGTGCAGAGGGAACAATCAGCCTGATGGGCTTGTCCGGATAGGCGGCCAAGGCATGCCAAGAAAAAATCAATGAACAAACTAAAGCAATGGCGCGTGCAATGTGTGACATGACAGGGCTTGGTATGGAGATGAAGAACTGTGATGTCCATAATACATCCACCCAAATGAACGCAAGCAATGTGTGCTCAGATGCCAGCCGAGCTGACCTTTTGAGCGTTTACTTCCTCAAATCACGCGTGCAACATGGCCTCAGTGGCCTTGTAGTAGCTGATGGCCTCGATGTTGCTGAACTTGATCGATGCACCACCTGATTTTGCAGTGGCGGTTCCCTGGGTGCGGTCAATCACCCAGTCCTTGGCTGCACCTTGCAAAAACAACGTATCAGTGCCCTGGCCGCCGTCCACCTCTGTGCTGTAGTTGCCGGCATAAAACTTGTCTGCCGCAGAACCGCCCACCACGGTGCTGAACTTGCTGCCATAACTCAAAGCCAATGAATTTTTGCCGTTGTACAAAGTGGCATCGGTTTTTTTGACTTTCAGCGAAGCCATGACAGAACTGGCTGCGGCTGAGGCCCTGGAATCATCAAATTGCTGGCTTATCAACTGGGCTTTGAAATCAGCCAAGTTGGAAGCCTCAGTGCGCACAGAAATGGAGCTGTATCCACCCGCGCGCAAGTCAAATAAATTGGCGCGCGAGGTGCTGCTGGCATTCAAGGCAACCCCTTGCGGCGCCCAAAGCGTCTGAAAATTGCTGTATTTGTCGTC
>CANJUS010000135.1:0-5145 GCA_947477505.1 Comamonadaceae bacterium
AGCGGGCAAATGGCTTGGACAGGTCCACTGGTTTGCCGTCATAGGTCAGCAGCAAGGTACCCACGGCTTTTTCGGCGGCATCGCGCACCAGGCTTTCGGTGAACTCCATCAGGTCTTGGTAGTTCCAATACGCGGCATAAAACTCCATCATGGTGAATTCGGGGTTGTGCCGCACCGAAATACCCTCGTTGCGGAAGTTGCGGTTGATTTCAAACACCCGCTCAAAGCCACCGACCACCAAGCGCTTGAGGTAAAGCTCTGGCGCGATGCGTAAAAACATTTCTTGGTCGAGCGCGTTGTGGTGGGTGCGAAAGGGTTTGGCATTGGCCCCACCTGGAATGGGGTGCAGCATGGGCGTTTCCACTTCCAAAAATCCGTGGTTGACCATGAATTCGCGGATGCCACTGACCGCTTTGCTGCGCGCCACAAAGCGTTTGCGCGCGCTCTCGTCGGTCATCAAGTCCACATAGCGTTGGCGGTATTTGATTTCTTGGTCGTGCACACCGTGGAACTTGTCAGGCATGGGGCGCAGGCTTTTGGTGAGCAAGCGAACCTGGGTGACGTGGATCGACAATTCGCCGGTGCGGGTTTTGAACAAACGCCCTTCAGCGCCCACGATATCGCCCAAGTCCCAATGCTTGAAGTCGTTGTAAACGTCTTCGCCAATTTCGTCGCGCGCCAAATACAGTTGAATGCGACCGGTGCTGTCTTGCACGGTGGCGAAACTGGCTTTGCCCATCACCCGCTTGAGCATCATGCGCCCGGCCACCCGCGCGAGTTGGCCTTCTTGGGTCAGCACCTCGGTGGCTTTGTCGCCATGGCTGTCATGCAAGGTCGCAGCGTGGTGAGCGGGTTTGAAGTCGTTGGGAAAGGCCACCGCCCCGCCGCCCGCTTGGCGTTCGCGCAACACCTTGAGTTTGTCGCGACGCTCGGCGATCAGTTGATTTTCGTCCTGGGGGGTATCCGCGGCGGGGGTGTTGTCAGACATGGATCATGTGTGGGTGTGGACCGGGTGGCAGACCGCCGATCCGAGGTTGCAAAGAAAGCGCCAGCGCGCCAAACGGTTGATTTTAGGTGGGGCAGAGGGTTTGCGAGCCTATTCACGATTTGGGTGCTGCAAATCCATGACAATGGCAGGCATTCCACGAAAGCCCGAGCGCATGAGCACCGAAACTGAACGACCCCCTTTGCCCGATCACCTCAGCATCGATGAGCGCAGTGCGCATTACGCTGCGGATGTGCTCGGCCACCCGATTGGCATTCGCTTCAACGACAAAGAGCGGCACGATGTCGAGGAGTACTGCATCAGCGAAGGCTGGATCAAGGTGCCTGCGGGCAAAACGCTGGACCGCAAGGGCAAACCGCTGTTGCTCAAACTCAAAGGGCGGGTAGAGGCGTTTTACCGATAAGCCGCGCTGCGTTTTATTTGAGCGCCACTGCAAAGCCGCGCTGCACGCCAGGGCGGGCCATCATGAGTTCATACCAGCGCTTGACGTGCGGGTAGTGGGCCAGGTCCACTTGGTGGCGTGGATGGCGCCAAACCCACCCCAGGATGGCAAAGTCAGCGATGGACAGGTCGCCCGCAAAATAAGTGTGCTGTGCCAAGCGTTTGTCCATCACACCGTATAAGCGCAGTGTCTCGGCCATGAAGCGTTTCAAGCCATAGCGCTGATCGTTTTGATCGTTCAATCCGGCGAAATGGTGCACCTGGCCCGGCATGGGGCCAAAGCCACCCATTTGGAACATCAACCATTCCAGTACAGCCACCCGGGCCGCGCCTTTGGAGGGCAAGAACTGACCGGTTTTTTCCGCCAAATAAATCAAGATGGCACCCGACTCAAACACGCTGATGGCTTGTCCATCGGGCCCGTCGGCATCGATGATGGCGGGAATCTTGTTGTTGGGGCTGATTTTTAAAAATTCAGGTTTGAACTGATCGTCTTTGCTGATGTTGACCACCTTCACTTGGTAAGGCAGGCCCATTTCTTCGAGAGCGACAGAAATTTTTCGCCCGTTGGGCGTGTCAAATGCAAATAGTTGAATGCCCATGGTGCAGTGTGTGTGTCAGCCAACGGCGTCGGCGGGTTGGCGCAGCAACATGGCCAAGGTGTTGGCCACGGTTTTGCGCAATTCACGCCGATCGCTGATCATGTCGATGGCGCCTTTTTGGAGCAAAAATTCGGCCCGCTGAAAACCTTCGGGCAGGGTCACGCGCACGGTGCTTTCAATCACCCGGGGGCCGGCAAAACCGATCAACGCTTTGGGTTCGGCCATCACCACATCGCCCAAAAATGCGAAGCCAGCCGAGACCCCACCCATGGTGGGGTCGGTCAGCACGCTGATGTAGGGCAAGCCTTTTTTGGCCAACCGGGTCAGGGCGGCATTGGTCTTGGCCATTTGCATCAAGGAAAGCAAGCCCTCTTGCATGCGGGCACCGCCCGTGGCGGTAAAGCAAACAAAGGGTACTTTTTGTTCGATGGCGGTGTGCACGCCGCGCACAAAGCGCTCCCCCACCACCGACCCCATGGAGCCGCCCATGAAATCAAACTCAAAGCAAGCCACCACCAGGCTGATGTTGTGCACCGATCCGCCCATCACCACCAAGGCATCGGTCTCGCCGGTGTTCTCCAGCGCTTCCTTGAGCCGCTCAGGGTATTTGCGACTGTCTTTGAATTTGAGGGCGTCCACGGGCAGCACCTCTTGGCCGATTTCGTAGCGGCCTTCTGGGTCAAGAAACGCGTCCAACCGGGCCCGCGCTGTGATGCGGTGGTGGTGTCCACAACTGGGACACACGTTTTGGTTTTGCTCTAAATCGTTTTTGTATAAAACGGTTTCGCAACTGGGGCATTTGACCCACAAGCCTTCAGGCACACTGCGTCGATCGGCCGGGTCGGTTTGCTGAATTTTGGGGGGCAGCAGTTTTTCTAGCCAACTCATGTTTCTCTCCTGGGCCCGGGGGCCATGTGTGGATTATGCAGGGGCATTGCAGTGCGCGGCGGTGCCCATCAGGGCGTGTCCATCGCTTGGCGAATTTCGGTCATGAACAGGCGTGCTTGCGCGCGGGCCTGCTCTGGTGTGGCGGCCTCTACCAACTGGATCAACTTGCTGCCGATCACCACCGCATCGGCCACTTTGCCAATGGTTTTGGCGGTGGCCGCGTCGCGGATGCCAAAGCCCACGCCAACGGGGATGTGCACAAACTGGCGGATGCGCGGCAACATGGCCTCGACCTCGTCGGTGTTGAGCGCGCCCGAACCCGTTACCCCTTTGAGAGATACATAGTAAACATAACCGCTGGCCACCTTGGCGACTTGGCGCATGCGTTGGTCGGTGCTGGTGGGGGCGAGCAAAAAAATCAGGTCCATGTCGTGGGATCGCAGCGCAGCGGCAAAGTCCACACATTCTTCGGGCGGGTAGTCAACGATGAGCACCCCGTCCACCCCGGCGCTGGCCGCGTCTGTTACAAAGCTGTGGGGGCCATGTTGGAGGTTGTAGCTTTCCACCGGGTTGGCGTAGCCCATCAAGACGATGGGGGTGCGCGGGTCGCTGGTGCGAAATGCGCGCACCATGGACAGCACCTCTGCCATGCCAACACCGTGGCGCAGTGCCGCTTCACCGGCCTTTTGGATCACGGGTCCATCGGCCATCGGGTCGCTGAAAGGAACGCCCAACTCGATGATGTCAGCGCCACCTTCGACCAAGGCGTGCATCAGCGCCAGGGTTTGCGTGGGCTGCGGAAAACCGGCCATGAGGTAGGGGATCAAGGCTTTGCGGCCAGCGCTTTTCAAGCCAGCCATGACAGGGTCGATGCGGCTCATGCTTTGCTCCCACTCAAGGCGGCCAGCGAAATGGCTTGTTCACCTTTGACGCTTTGGCCTTGGCAGCTGGGGCGGCAAAAGAAATCGGCATTCGATAAATCAGCAACCGTGCCAATGTCTTTGTCACCGCGGCCGGAGAGGTTGACCAAGATGGATTGCTGCGGCGTCATGGTTTTGGCGATTTTCATCGCGTGTGCCACGGCATGGCTGGACTCCAATGCGGGAATGATGCCCTCGGTGCGGCAAAGATAATGAAACGCATCCAGCGCCTCTTGGTCGGTGATGCCCACATACTCTGCGCGTCCAATGTCTTTCAAATAAGCATGCTCAGGGCCCACGCCAGGGTAGTCCAATCCCGCACTGACCGAATGCGTTTCGGTGATTTGTCCATTGGCGTCTTGCAACACATAGGTGCGGTTGCCGTGCAACACGCCGGGCACACCGCGTTGCAGCGAGGCGGAGTGGCGACCCGAGTCCATGCCTTCGCCCGCGGCTTCGATGCCGATCAAACGGGTTTTTTCAAACGGAATATAGGGATAAAAAATGCCCATGGCGTTGGAGCCACCACCCACACAAGCCAGCACCGCATCGGGTTGCAAGCCGTGGTGCATCGCAGGCATTTGGGTGATGCATTCTTCACCAATCACGCTTTGAAAGTCGCGCACCATCATCGGGTAGGGGTGGGGGCCAGCCACGGTGCCGATGATGTAAAAGGTGTTGTCCACGTTCGCCACCCAGTCGCGCAAGGCTTCGTTCAGCGCATCTTTGAGGGTTTTGCTGCCCGACTCTACCGGGACCACGGTGGCACCCAAGAGCTTCATGCGGTAGACATTGGGGCTTTGGCGTTTGACGTCTTCGCTGCCCATGTAGACCACACACTCCAGGCCATAACGGGCGCAAATGGTGGCGGTGGCCACGCCGTGTTGGCCGGCACCGGTTTCGGCAATGACGCGCGGCTTGCCCATGCGTTTGGCCAGCATGGCTTGGCCAATGGTGTTGTTGATTTTGTGCGCGCCCGTGTGGTTGAGGTCTTCGCGTTTTAAGTAAATCTGCGCGC
Source organism: Comamonadaceae bacterium (assembly GCA_947477505.1). Taxonomy (GTDB): domain Bacteria; phylum Pseudomonadota; class Gammaproteobacteria; order Burkholderiales; family Burkholderiaceae_C; genus Limnohabitans. The sequence continues at coordinate 4,876 of CANJUS010000135.1, forward strand.
CGCCCATCTCTCGGCTCATGCGGGCCGCATGGTAAATAGGGGACGGGCGACCGACAAAATGGGTCAACTCGGATTTGAATTCGGCAATGAATGCCGGGTCATGTTGGTATTGGGCGTAGGCTTGCTTGAGCTCTTCGATGGCGTGGGTCAGCGTCTCGCTGACAAAACTGCCGCCGTAAATGCCAAAGTGCCCGCTGGCGTCGGGTTGCTGATAGGTGGACATGGGGCTGACGGGTGATAAATCCTGGCGGGCCAGGGGTCGGGTGGGAT
>CANJUS010000136.1:0-5129 GCA_947477505.1 Comamonadaceae bacterium
CATATTTTCAACGCCACCCATCGTTGGCATGATATAGATGGAATTATTCTCAATCTGCATGTGCCATCCAACCTGGCACTTCGGGGTCCTCAAATGGAAAATGTTTTGAGCTGGGACCGTGAGGTTGATTGCCTTGTCATGGGGGGCGGGTGTGCCGGTCTGTGCGCCGCCCTGGTGGCCGCTATCAAAGGACAATCTGTCCTATTGTGCGAAGCCAGTGACCAGGTGGGGGGGACTACATCGACTTCTGGTGGAACGATTTGGGTGCCGGGGACACCGCAAAGTCAAAAGACCCCAACCCCTGACAGCATCGAGCAGGCTCGGATTTACTTGAACGATGAAGTGGGCAACTTCGGCCAGGTTGAGTTGCGCGAAACCTTCTTGCAAGCCGGTCCAGAGGTGATTGATTTTTTGCATCAAAACACCGATGTGCATTTCAAAGTCAATTCGCCCTACCCCGATTACCACGCCGAGCGCCCTGGAGGTGCCAAGGGAGGTCGTGCACTGTCCCCATTGCCTTTGGATGGTCGCTTGCTGGGATCACATATGGCCAGATTGCGTCCGCCTCGCCCTGAATTCATGGTCTTGGGTGGGATGATGGTGGGCCGTGACGAAATCAAATACCTGATTCGCCCCTGGAGATCTTGGACAGCATTGAAGACCTCCGCAAAATTGGTGGGCCGTTATCTCATGGACCGTTTGACAAACCCGCGTGGCACTCGCCTGTTGCTGGGAAATGCTTTGATTGGCCGGTTGTTATTGAGTTTGACCAAAACGGGCGCCCAAGTTGAATACAACGCCCGTTTACTTGAATTGATCGTTGAGCAAGGCAAAGTGCTGGGTGCTGTGGTCGAGGTGAACGGCGTGCGTCAGCGAATTTTGGCGCGACGGGGCGTGATATTGGCCACCGGTGGGTGTGCGGCCAGCGCCAGTTGGCGCAAGGAACTTTTCAAAGGACCACTGCCGCACACATTGGCATTTGAGGGCAATCAAGGCGAAGGTGTGCAAGCCGCACTCAAAGTGGGTGGGCAACTTGACCTCAACCATGCCAGCCCGTTTTTCTGGATGCCAGCTTCGATCATGCGCTGGGCCGATCAGCGGACCACCACTTACCCTCACATCAGAGACCGGCCAAAGCCTGGCTTGATCGCCGTCAATGCGAATGGCCAGCGATTTGTCAATGAGGCCAATTCATATCATGATTTTGTCAGCGCGATGTTTCACACCCACGCCGATCAACCGACCCAACCTGCATTTTTAATTTGTGATCGCCGATTCATCCATGAGTATGGCCTGGGTGTGATACATCCTATTTGGCAAATGTTGAACTATTTTGTCCAATCCAAGTATTTGGTGTCTGCACCTACCTTGGCGGCCTTGGCTGCAAAAATTGGCTTGAACGCAATGGCATTGCAAAGCAGCGTCAATCTGCACAACGCAGATGCATTGCTGGGACAAGACAGCGCTTTTGGCAAAGGGCATCTGGCATTGAACCGCTATAACGGCGACCCTGACCAAAATCCCAATCCATGCTTACGCCCAATTGAAAAGGCACCTTTTTATGCGCTTGCAGTGCACCCCGCACCGATTGGCTCCAGTGTGGGCCTAAAGACCAATGCGCATGCCCAAGTGCTAGCGCATGATGGGCAAGCGATACAAGGCTTGTACGCTTGTGGCAATGACATGAGTTCCATCATGGGCGGACGGTACCCTGGTCCAGGCATCACGCTGGGACCCGCCTTGGTGTTTGCGTATTTGGCCGCGTGCCATATCAGTGATTGATTTTTGTTGATGACTAACACATAAAAGAGGTGACCATGCGCTTGCTCCCCATGACTGTGCTGATGACTGTTTTTTTCCAATTTCCAAGCCTGAGTCTGGCCGATGTGTATCCATCTAAGCCCATTCGTTGGATCGTCCCCTTTGCGCCAGGCGGTAGCTCTGATTCTTCAGCTCGACCGATTGCATCGTTGCTCAGCGCCGAATTGGGCCAGCAGGTGGTGATTGAAAACAAGCCCGGTGCCGGTGCGATATTGGGCGCGGATTTTGTGGCCAAGGCACCAGCCGATGGCTACACCCTGTTGCTGGTGCCAGGCACGCACACCCTTGGCAAATATTTGTCCAAAAACTTGCCCTACGATCCCATCAAAGATTTCACCCCGGTGGGTCGCATGGTGGCGGTGCCTTATGTATTGGTCACAGGGCCCAAACAACCCTTTTCCAACTTGATGGAGATGATCGCCTACGGCAATCAGCAAGGAAGTGGGTTTTCGTTTGGTACCACTGATGTGCTGGGCATGTTGTCAGTGGAACTGCTCAAATCGGTGAGCCAGACCAAAGTGGTGCAAATCAACTACAAAGGTGCTCCCGCCATCGTCAATGATGTGTTGGGCGGTCACCTGGATTCTGGTGCGACCACGCCTCCCGTTGTCAAAGGGTTTAGCAAAGAAAAAAACGGCTTGCGCATGCTGGCCATCACATCTGCCAAGCGTTCACCCTCGCTGCCAGATGTTCCCACGGTGGCCGAGTTAACGGGGATCAAAAGTTTTGAAATCGCCACTTGGTATGGCATTGCTGGGCCTGCGGGCATGCCCGTCAATGTGGTGGAGCGATTGGAGAAGGCGTTGATCAAGGTGATGGCCGACCCTGGCCTGAAAACCAAGTTGATCGACATGGGGGTGGACGTGATTGAAGACAACTCGGCCAAATCCATGGCCGCCACCATGCGCAGCAATTCTGATCAATGGGGAAAGTTGGCCGACAAAGCGGGCATCAAGCCCTGAGAGAAGCCATGTGGTGGGCGGCCAAGTAGCCAAACACCATGCCAGGTCCAATGGTGGCTCCGCCAGCGGTGTAATCGCCACCGAATATGTTTGCCAAGTCATTGCCAGCAGCATACAAACCTGGAATGACTTCCCCTTGTTCGTTCAAGGCGCGCCCGTGAACATCGCCTTTGATGCCGACGAACGTGCCCAACTCGCCAACTGTCCAACGCATGGCAAAAAAAGGTGCCTTTTTGATGGGGGCTACACAGGGATTGGGTCCGTGTGTAGCGTCTCCGTTGTAGCGGTTATAAACATTGTCGCCGCGACCGAACATTGGATCTGTTCCACCTTGTGCCGCTGCATTGAAGTCGGACACAGTTGTCAAAAAGTTGGTGACATCGATACCGGCCTTGAATGCCAATTCTTCTAAAGAATCTGCGCAGATCAAATAACCTGTTTTCAAATGGGACCGATACGGGAAAGGTGCTGGCTTGACGGCACCCATGCCATAGCGCCTCATGGTGGGGTAGTCTGCAATCAAAAAGCCGCAAACCTCTGGCTCACCTTCGCAAGCTTTGATCAGGGCGCTTCCTACGTCATGGTATGAATTGGCCTCGTTGACAAAACGATGTCCCTTGCGCGTGACAGCGATGAATCCCGGTTTTTGGCGATCAATCAAATGGGGAAAGGCTTTGAATTGCCCATCGCCCGTGGGCAACATGGACACCGGTGCCCATCCTGCCGGGGTGCTGTGTCGTGAATTGATGGCGACGCCCGCATCTAAGGCCAGTTCGATGCCATCCCCTGTGTTGCTCGGTGGTGCAGGGGAGTGGTACGCCTGGCCTTTTTTGAGGTGGTTGAAATACATTTCACGCAAGGCGGTGTTGTGCGCAAAGCCACCCGTGGCAAGCACCACGCCTTTGCGGGCATACAAGGCGACCTCACCCTTTTGTGATTGGTATCGAACCCCTGCCACTCGGCCTTGGTCACAGATCAAGCCTGTGGCGGGAGAAGAGGTCCTGAGGTCACCCCCATGGCTAAAAAAGGACTTTCCCAAGCGTGCCATCAACGCATTGCCATTGGCCAAATCCATGGAGCGTTGATATTGAATCCAATCAAGCCCAAAGCGCAAGACCCTGAGGGTAACCACCTTGAAAGAAGTCCAGGATCGAAATGCATTGAGAAAATGCAATAAATCGGGGCCAGGTTTAATCATGATGCCCATGAATGTCAATTCGGGCGCTGGCATTTTGAGTCGGTGTATTTCCTCGCCCAATTCGCGTCCATTGATGGGGACGGGATGAATTGTCCGCCCACTGATGCTGGCCCCAGGTGTGTTGGGGTGGTAGTCAGGTCGGCCTATGGCAGCCATGAACTTCACATCTGTTTTTTGATCTAAAAAATCAATCATCTCTGGGCCGTGCTTTAAAAAAGCATCCACCAGATCGGCATCGTATGCATCACCGGCGCCTTGCTGGATATAGGCTCTTGCCGCTTCAACAGAGTCTTGAATGCCAGATTTCAAAGCTGCAGGGTTGCAAGGAATCCAAACGCCTCCGCCTGAATTGGCTGTTAAGCCGCCAAATGCATCAGTTTTTTCAAGCAAAACAACGTTCAGACCCAAACACGCTGCCGTCACGCCAGCGGTCAAGCCACCTCCACCCGAACCTACAACAATGACATCACAGGTTTCGTTCGTGGCTTGTTCGTGGGCGAGAGTTGACATGCAATGCAATCACATACTGAGTTAATGACGAAAGCATCATAATCACATTTCCAACCCAATTGACATTGTCAACTCGATAAAAATTGCTTTTGAACTTGCTGTCAGCTGGGCAAATATCCCTCAACTGACAGGTAACGTTCTCCGGTGTCGTAATTGAACCCGAGCACTTTGGTGCCAACTGGCAAACCAGGTAATTGATGCGCAATGGCCGCCAGTGTGGCCCCGCTGGATATGCCCACCAGCATGCCCTCTTCACGGGCTGCTCGTCGGCCATATTCGCGCGCATCTTCTGCATCCACTTGAATCACACCATCTAGCAGTGTGGTGTCTAAATTTTGCGGGATGAAGCCCGCGCCAATGCCTTGAATGGGGTGTGGCGCAGGAGAGCCACCAGAAATCACAGGGGAAGCCTTGGGTTCAACCGCAAAAACCTTTAAATGCGGCCACTTGCCCTTGAGCACTTGAGCGCATCCCGTGAGGTGGCCTCCCGTACCCACGCCTGTGATGAGAACGTCAATTCCATTGGGAAAGTCAGCAAGTATTTCTTGGGCTGTTGTTTTGACGTGTGCAGCGATATTGGCGGCATTTTCAAATTGCTGTGGCATCCATGCACCAGGGGTGCTGGCCAATAACTCCTC